>NZ_CBFHHE010000012.1:0-65823 GCF_965655635.1 Nereida sp. | reverse complement strand
CCTCTTTTTATGAAAGAGCGTCAAATGGCTGAGAACCCCCCAAACATCCGTCCCGATCTGGCGCCACAAGCGCGCTTTGGCGAGCAGCCACGCAGTGGCCAGCCTACCCTCGGAATAGTGTCTCTTGGCTGTCCGAAAGCACTGGTTGATAGTGAACGGATCCTTACCCGCCTGCGTGCAGAAGGCTATGCGATCAGCCCTGATTATACCGGTGCAGATGCTGTCATCGTAAACACCTGTGGGTTTCTAGACAGCGCCAAAGCCGAAAGCCTTGATGCCATTGGCGAGGCATTAGTTGAAAACGGTAAGGTCATTGTCACCGGCTGTTTGGGCGCGGAGCCTGATTATATCCGCGAACATCACCCCAATATTTTGGCCGTCACTGGTCCCCATCAGTATGAACAGGTTCTGGACGCAGTTCATGCGGCTGTTCCACCTGCGCCTGATCCCTTCATTGATCTGCTGCCCGCAACCGGCGTCAGCCTTACACCGCGCCACTACAGCTATCTGAAGATTTCCGAAGGCTGTAATCACAAGTGTAAGTTCTGCATCATCCCTGACATGCGCGGCCGCCTCGTAAGCCGCCCTGCCCATGCGGTGATCCGTGAGGCCGAAAAATTGGTCGATGCAGGAGTACGTGAACTACTGGTCATTAGTCAGGACACATCAGCCTACGGCGTTGACATCAAACATGCCGAAGATCGCGGCCACCGCGCGCATATCACTGATTTGGTCCGTGATTTGGGAACACTTGGCGCGTGGATCCGCCTGCATTATGTCTATCCATACCCACACGTACGCGACATGATCCCCTTGATGGCGGACCCCTCAAGCGGTGTGCTGCCCTATCTCGATATTCCGTTTCAACATGCGCACCCTGATGTTTTAAAACGCATGGCGCGCCCCGCTGCAGCCTCAAAAACCTTAGACGAAATCGCAGCTTGGCGGGCGACCTGCCCGGACATCACTCTGCGCTCTACGTTTATTGTGGGCTATCCGGGCGAGACCGAGACAGAGTTCCAGACGTTGCTCGATTGGCTTGATGAAGCACAGCTCGATCGTGTCGGTTGTTTTCAATATGAAAATGTGGACGGTGCGCGATCAAACGCGTTGCCAGACCATGTGCCAGCGGAAGTTAAACAAGACCGCTGGAACCGTTTCATGGAAAAAGCCCAAGCCATTTCTGCCCAGAAGCTTGCCGCAAAAGTAGGGCACACAATGGATGTGATCATTGATGACATCGATGAGGACGGCGTGGCCACATGCCGGACCAAGGCCGATGCCCCCGAGATTGATGGCAACCTTTTCATCGACGAAAATACCAGCGACCTACAAGTCGGCGAAATCGTATCTGTGACTATCGATGAGGCGTCTGAGTACGACCTCTGGGGGGCTGTGAACGCACGCTAAGCCACGGCACGTTACAGTTTAGCGGCGGTATCGCGCACGGCCTTAACCCGGTCTGCGTTCGGCGGGTGCGTTCCCAAAAAGCGGTCCCCCGGATCAGGAATGCGCGTAAAAAACTTAGAACCAAGCACAGGGTCATACCCCGCACGTGCGGTGATCACTGTGCCCAGACGGTCTGCTTCCAACTCAAAATCTTTGGAATAGCTGCGCGCGCCCACAGCCGCCCCAAGCTCCTGAGCCGTTTGCACACCAATGGCCCCCGCGCCCGTCAGGGTTGCCAAATTCCCCAAAAGCACCGCCCCCGCAATCGCATTGGTGCGCTGGCGTGCCAGATGGTTTTTAATGTGATGCGCCGCTTCATGACCCAAGACAAAGGCAATCTCATCATCATTATGGGCACGGGCCAAAAGGGACGCCGTAAACACGATGACAGGCCTGCCTGACCGCTCAAGAGTTTGAAATGCATTCGGCGGTTTGCGCGGATTGTCATCAAGCAGGATTTTGAAATCGCAATTCAGCCCCTTGGTGGAACGCGCGCACATCCGTTCGGCAACAGGCTCAACCCGCGCAACCGCACGAGCAAACGCTTGTGTGCCCGCGCGCAAACCAAGGGCTGAACCATCGTTGCTTTGAGCCGTTTGTGCAGGAATGCCTTCAGAAGTAGGTTTGCTATTATCTACCCCTGACGGTTGGCACGCTGCCAAAAACATAAGTGCAAAAACCAACCAAACACGCATACTCAAACGTCCTTTACGTCCAAAAACTGTTCCGTACATTATCAGCAGCACCACAAAAGGAGCCAGCCCCTTTCGCCGCACCCCCTGTCAAAACCGAAAGCCAAGACTACCTATCGTACATGGAAAAGACAGAGATCATATACAATGGATCGTGCCCAATTTGCTCGCGAGAGGTCAACGGATACGCCCGCTATGCGCAAGCTAAGGCCCTGCCGCTGACGTTCACGGACCTGACCGAAACGGACCTTGATGCCCTTGGCCTGACACCTGATGAAGCGGCCAAGCGCCTTCATGTGCTGCATGAGGGGGAACTTGTGGCAGGTGTGGATGCCTTTGTTATTTTGTGGGGGGAAATGCCGCGTTTTCGCTGGCTTGCACGTTTAGTGACCCTGCCCGTCATCCACCCGATAGCAGTTTTCGTCTATGACCGAATACTCGCACCACTCCTTTTCGGGATGCACAAAAGGCGCCAAACGCGCGCTGCATCTTGAACCCACGCGCGCAAACCGCAACATAGAGGCAAAGGCGCTACAAAGGATCCGTCATGCCCGCACCGAACACCGCCGCTTTGGCTTTTTTGCAATCGCGCCGCTCACGCCCCGCAAAGACACTTACTACTCCGGTGCCCGGCGACGATGATCTGCGCGCCCTTTTGACCATTGCTGCGCGCACGCCCGATCATGGCAAGCTTGAGCCGTGGCGCTTTATCGTGTTGCAGCGGCCCGCATTGCTGCGCCTCGCGGCCGAGGTTGAGAAATTTGTAAGCGCGCGCACCGATGACACCGCGATCATTGCAAAACAAACCGCGCAATACGCCAATGCACATCTTGCAGTGGCTGTTGTTGAAAGCCCCAAAGCATCACCAAAAATCCCGCCCCTTGAGCAAACATATTCCGCGGGTGCTGTTTGTCTGGCACTGCTCAATGGGGCGCTTGCATCTGGCTGGGGGGCAAACTGGCTGTCGGGGCCGGCCAGTCATGACGCAGAGTTCACGCGGACAAATCTTGGGCTTGCGCCACACGAGCGCATCGCGGGGTTGATCCATTTGGGCACAGAGACAAATCCGCCGCCCGAACGCCCGCGCCCCGACGTGGACAGCATAACCACTTGGGTCGCATCGTGATCCTTCAGGCGGTCCTACGTGCTACGGCGCAATTCTTGGATCCTGCGTTTTGGGGCGTTGCTGCCAAGGCGATTGCTCTCACGATTGTGACACTCATCGGGCTTGGAGCGGCTGTGACCTGGGGCATCGGCTGGCTGCTGCCTGATCAGATCAACCTGCCGTGGATCGGCACAGTTACGTGGGTGGAAAACGCTATTAGCTGGGCTGCGGTTCCATTGATGGTGGTCCTGTCAGTGTTTCTGATGGTGCCTGTTGCATCAGCGGTGACAGGGCTTTTCCTTGAGGACGTTGCAGATGCTGTTGAGGCCCGCCACTTCCCACACTTACCCCCTGCGACATCCCTCGGGATTGCACAAACAATCCGCGACTCGCTTGGGTTTTTGGCCGTTATGGCGGGCGCTAACTTGCTGGCCTTGGTACTCTATCTGATCTTTTTGCCCTTCGCGCCGCTGATTTTTTGGGGACTAAACGGCTTCTTGCTGGGGCGGGAATATTTTCAACTTGTGGCCGCGCGCCGTGTCGGTCTCAGAGAAGCAAAGCAACTGCGGCGCAAACATGCGCTTAGAATTTGGTTCGCAGGCGGTGTGATGGCAGTTGTCCTATCCATACCAATGGTAAATTTACTGGTCCCAATTCTGAGCGCCGCGACCTTCACACACCTTTTTCACACCTTGCAAAGCCGTGCTTAGCCCGCCGTTTGTGGCAAGCCAGAGCCCGGCCCCATACGGTTGAACATATCGATGCTTTCAACTGTCAAAAGACCAGACACCAACGTGCTCGCAATCACAATCCACATGCCAATCGCCCAATAAGTCGTAATCTTGGCTTTGCGTTTAATCTGTGCATCCGCTGGCGAAGACGCATGTGTACCGGGCACGATCTCGCCTGTGTCGCCTTGGGTGACCATGCGCAAAGGCAGCACGCAAAAGAATACCATGAACCAGATCACGGCAAACAAAACGATAGCAGAGGTGATGGACATGGGCAGGCCTTTCTATTTCAGTTAAACTTGTTCTAGCTCGACAAGGCAGCCGTTAAAGTCTTTGGGGTGCAAAAACAAAACCGGCTTTCCGTGTGCGCCGATTTTCGGCTCACCTGTGCCCAAAACACGCATGCCATCTGCTTTTAGCCTGTCACGGGCGACCAAGATATCGTCGACTTCGTAGCACATATGATGGATACCCCCGACGGGGTTTTTATCCAGAAATCCTCTGATCGGGCTATCTTCGCTCAAGGGATACAGCAACTCTACTTTGGTGTTCGGCAGTTCGATGAACACAACAGTCACCCCGTGATCCGGCTCATCCTGCGGCGCACCTACATTGGCGCCAAGCGTGTTGCGGTATTGATCGCACGCAGCTTCAAGGTCAGGAACGGCGATAGCGATATGGTTTAGGCGGCCAATCATAGTGGGGTCTCCAGTCAATATTTCGCCTGTTTATGGGCGGATGAGCCGCCAGAAACAAGTCATCACAAGCGCGGCACATTAACCCGCTGTTAGGCATGCGCCCGTATTTCTAAAGCTGTAAATCGTTCAACAGTAACCGCAGCGGAGCACTGCCATGTCCAGCCTTGATGACTATCTCACCACACCCAAGGCGACCAACGACCGCCCTCTTCTGGGGCAAACCATTCTGGTCGTAGAAGACAGCCGCTACGCCTGTGAGGCCCTTCGGTTGATGTGCCTGCGTTCAGGCGCGCGCATCAGAATGGCGGATTGCCTGACTTCAGCGCGTCGCCATCTGAAGGTTTACAGACCATCGGTGATCGTCATTGATATAGGCCTTCCTGACGGAAGCGGGGCCGACCTGCTTGAGGATCTGGCGAATGCAAGCCCACGCGTAGATGTCATTTTGGGCACCAGCGGTGATCCGAACGGCCAAGATATGGCGCTTGCTGCGGGCGCGGATGGCTTTTTGGAAAAACCGCTGACCAGTCTTGCAGCCTTTCAAGACGCGGTCCTCAGCCACTTGCCAGATGACAGACGCCCCTCTGGTCCGCGCAGCGTAAATGATGAAATAATCGTACCCGACAGGATTGCTTACCAAAATGACATGGCACACATCGCTGATGTACTTGGCGCTGAGACGGACGCGCATGTGCTCGACTACATTACACAATTCACCGGCGGCGTTGCGCGCACTGCCTCGGACCGAGAGCTTAGCATTGCTGTGGATAATGTGATCGATGCACGCACCGAGGGTCGCCACCTACCAAACGCGATCGCGGCTCTTTCGGGGTTGATCCAAGAACGCCTCAACGCACGCGCAGTCATTTAGCGCACCAAAAAGACGTAACTGAAACGTAAATTCATCTTATCGGCACGAGGACACCAAACACCTGCCACATTTACGCGTCACACACACAGCCATGTTGGTTGTTTAATTGTGGGGTGCTCAAGATGGAAAGACTGGCACAAAAGTTATGGGCAAACGCAGATACGCGCTCAAAGGGGGCTGTGGATTGGATCGTGTTAACCACGGGCGCCACATTCTTGGCCGTTGGCATCCTTGCCTCACTTATTGGCGCGTCCGTAGATTTCGCCCGCGACACCGTCATCGAAACAGACACAAGCTTTACGCAGCCAATTTAGCAAAAAACCACACAATATTCGGGCGCGTCTTTGCAGGTCAGGTCCAGCCAGAATAATTTCTAAAGAGCGGGATCTCGGCTTACCAAAATTGGGGCGGTCAGCTCACGCAACGATTTAATCTGCTGACCATCCGCATCAAAGTTTTCCGCATCTAGCCAAGTCTCGAATGCATCTCGCAACTGTGGCCATTCACCATCAATCATCGCGTACCAAACCGTATCACGGTTGCGGCCTTTGACTACAACTGCTTGGCGAAAAATGCCTTCGTAGGAAAAGCCAAACCGTTCCGCAGCGCGGCGTGATCCAAGGTTGCGGCTGTTGCACTTACATTCAAAACGGCGATAGCCAGCCTCAAACGCCCATTTGATCAACAGGTACACTGCTTCTGTGGCCTCACGGGTGCGTTGCAATCGTGGCGCAAACGTCACCCACCCAACTTCGGCAACGCCGTTCTTGGGATCAATACGCATCAACGACAAAGTACCGCCAAGACGCCCGTCTTCCATACGCACAGCAAAATGCAGCGGATCATTAGTGATGCGGGCGGCATCAAGCCACGCCCGATACTGTGTTCCTGCGAACGGCCCAGTCGGCAACCAATCCCACATTTTTCCGTCAATGTCTTCGGAAAAGGCAGCGATTAAGCCGTCTTCATGATCAGCAGACAAAGGCTCAAGCGTAACGTAGCGCCCGCGCAATTCTACCCGTTCAGGCAGAGCAACAGGGCGCCACGCTTCTAGAATCATTCGGGGTCAATCACACGCAGCGACAACTCACGTAGCTGTTCGTTCATCGGATCATTTGGCGCGCACATCATCAGATCTTCGGCGCGTTGGTTCATCGGGAACATGATCACTTCGCGAATGTTGGCCTCATCCGCCAAAAGCATCACAATCCGGTCGATACCCGCCGCACATCCACCGTGGGGAGGCGCGCCATATTGGAACGCGTTAACCATCCCGCCAAAACGCTTTTCAACTTCGTCTTTGCCGTAACCCGCAATCTCGAACGCTTTGAACATAATCTCTGGGCGGTGGTTCCGGATCGCACCGGACACCAACTCATAACCGTTACAGGCCAAGTCATATTGATAGCCCAGCACATCTTCGGGATTGCCATCTAGCGCATTCATGCCACCTTGGGGCATCGAGAACGGGTTATGCTCAAAATCGATTTTGCCAGTTTCCTCATCCCGCTCATAGATCGGGAAATCCACGATCCAAGCGAACGCAAAACGGTTCAGATCGGTCAGGCCAAGCTCGTTGCCAATTTCAACGCGCGCTTTGCCAGCCACGCCTTCAAACGCCTTCGGCTTACCGCCCAAGAAGAATGCGGCATCGCCCACGCCAAGGCCCAACTGCTGACGGATTGCTTCTGTGCGCTCGGGGCCGATGTTTTTGGCAAGCGGACCCGCTGCCTCCATGCCCTCGCCTTGGTCGCGCCAGAAGATATAGCCCATCCCAGGCAGACCTTCTTTTTGCGCAAAGGCATTCATGCGATCGCAGAACTTACGTGATCCACCTTTCGGCGCAGGGACCGCGCGAATTTCGGTGCCTTCTTGCTCAAGCAGTTTGGCGAAAATGGCAAAACCTGATCCGCGGAAATGATCAGACACAACCTGCATTTTGATCGGGTTGCGCAAGTCTGGCTTGTCGGTGCCGTACCAAAGGGCCGCATCTTTGTATGAAATCTGCGGCCATTCCTGATCTACAGTGCGTCCGCCACCGAACTCCTCAAAAACACCTGTTAGGACAGGTTGGATCGTATCAAATACGTCCTGCTGCTCAACAAACGACATCTCAAGGTCAAGCTGGTAGAAATCGGTGGGCGAGCGATCCGCACGGGGATCTTCGTCGCGGAAACACGGCGCGATCTGGAAATATTTATCGTAGCCGGACACCATGATCAGCTGTTTGAACTGCTGTGGCGCTTGGGGCAGCGCATAGAATTTACCCGGGTGCAGACGTGAGGGCACCAAGAAATCACGCGCGCCCTCTGGGCTTGAGGCTGTGATGATCGGCGTTTGATATTCGCGGAAGTTCAAGTCCCACATACGCTTGCGCATGGATGCCACCACGTCCGACCGCATCGCCATATTACGCTGCAATTTTTCGCGGCGCAGATCGAGGTAGCGGTATTTCAGACGGGTTTCTTCGGGGTATTCTTGCTCACCGAACACCATCAAGGGCAGCTCAGCAGACGCGCCCAGCACTTCGATGTCACGGATGAACACCTCAATTTCGCCAGTTGGGATCTTGGGGTTCACAAGGCTTTCGTCCCGCGCCATGACGTTGCCGTCAATGCGGATACACCATTCGCTGCGAACTTTCTCAATCTCGGCAAATACGGGGCTATCGGGGTCGGCCATGACTTGTGTGATGCCGTAGTGGTCGCGCAAATCGATAAACAACAACCCGCCGTGATCACGCACGCGGTGCACCCAACCGGACAGGCGAACGGTCTCACCGACGTTTGATTTATTTAGATCGGCGCAAGTGTGGCTGCGGTAGGCGTGCATAATCGGCTCTTTCCCATGAATATCAGGTCTGACGCGATACACCGCGCCTACCCCATAAAGTCAAGGGAAAGCACCCAATTCCAATGCCAATCCCCCATAATTGCCCGCATTTAACCCCGTTGCAGGACCATGACACCCCAAACACGCATAACTCGCGGATGGCGCGTGCCAACCAGCCGCAAAAGGCACACGTAAAATGCGCGCGTGCACGCGGTGCTGCATTGTTTTATAGATCAGAGTGCCAATCCCCTTGCACCGCGCAGCGCGATGCCTATAACGCACGACAATTTGCAATCACAACCGAGGGCACTGCCATGCCAAAGCGCACTGATATCAAGTCAATCATGATCATCGGAGCGGGGCCTATTGTGATTGGCCAAGCTTGTGAGTTCGACTACTCTGGCGCACAAGCCTGTAAGGCACTGCGCGAAGAAGGGTACCGGGTTATCTTGGTTAACTCGAACCCCGCCACCATCATGACAGACCCCGGCTTGGCCGATGCGACCTACATCGAGCCGATCACCCCAGAGGTTGTTGCCAAGATCATCGAGAAAGAGCGCCCCGACGCGCTGTTGCCTACGATGGGCGGTCAAACGGGCCTGAACACCTCGCTGGCTCTTGATGACATGGGCGTGCTTGAGAAATTCAACGTTGAGCTGATCGGCGCAAAGCGCGAAGCCATCGAGATGGCCGAAGACCGTAAGCTGTTCCGTGAGGCGATGGACCGTCTGAACATCGAAAACCCGCGTGCAACAATCGCCAACACAATGGACGAATGTATGGCCGCCCTCGAAGATATCGGCCTGCCCGCGATCATCCGCCCCGCTTTCACGATGGGTGGAACCGGCGGCGGCGTTGCGTATAACCGCGATGACTATGAGCACTTCTGCAAAACCGGTCTTGATGCCTCACCCGTCAATCAGATCCTGATTGATGAGTCGCTACTGGGCTGGAAAGAGTTCGAGATGGAAGTTGTGCGCGACACGGCTGACAACGCCATCATCGTGTGCTCAATCGAAAATATTGACCCGATGGGCGTGCATACAGGCGATAGTATCACGGTTGCCCCCGCACTGACCCTGACGGACAAAGAATACCAACTGATGCGCACACACAGCATCAACGTTTTGCGCGAAATTGGCGTTGAAACAGGTGGGTCAAACGTACAATGGGCGGTAAACCCCAAGGACGGCCGCATGGTTGTCATTGAGATGAACCCACGTGTGTCACGCTCTTCCGCGCTGGCCTCCAAGGCGACTGGTTTCCCGATTGCAAAAATTGCTGCGAAACTGGCCGTGGGCTACACGCTTGATGAGTTGGACAACGACATTACGCGCGTCACACCCGCCAGCTTTGAGCCCACAATCGACTATGTGGTCACCAAAATTCCAAAGTTCGCCTTTGAGAAATTCCCGGGCTCTGAGCCCTATTTGACCACGGCGATGAAATCCGTGGGCGAGGCGATGGCCATTGGCCGGACAATCCACGAGTCAATGCAAAAGGCGTTGGCCTCGATGGAATCGGGTCTGACTGGCTTTGACGAGATCAAAATCGAAGGTGCGCCTGAGAAATCTGCAGTCGTAAAAGCGCTGGCAAAACAGACACCGGACCGGATCCGCGTGATTGCCCAAGCCATGCGCGAAGGTCTAAGCGACGACGAAATTCACGCAGCAACTGCGTTCGACCCTTGGTTCCTGGCGCGTATCCGCGAAATCATCGACGCCGAGGCAGACATTCGCAAGAACGGTCTGCCCACGAACGAACACGCTCTGCGCAAAATCAAAATGCTGGGCTTTACAGATGCGCGTCTTGCCACCCTGACGGGCCGCGACGAAGATAACGTACGCCGCGCTCGCCAGAACCTTGGCGTGGTCGCACAGTTCAAGCGCATCGATACCTGCGCTGCCGAATTTGAGGCACAAACACCTTACATGTACTCCACTTACGAAGCGCCCATAATGGGCACGCCCGAATGTGAGGCACGCCCGTCCGAGCGTAAGAAAGTTGTCATCTTGGGCGGTGGTCCGAACCGGATCGGCCAAGGGATTGAGTTTGATTACTGCTGTTGCCACGCCTGTTACGCGCTGACCGACGCGGGCTATGAAACCATCATGATCAACTGCAACCCCGAGACTGTCTCAACGGATTATGACACCTCGGACCGCCTCTATTTCGAGCCGCTGACCTTCGAGCATGTCATGGAAATCCTGCGCGTTGAGCAAGAGAACGGCACCCTGCACGGTGTAATCGTTCAATTCGGCGGACAGACCCCGTTGAAGCTTGCAAACGGTCTTGAAGCCGCTGGCATTCCCATCCTCGGCACATCCCCTGACGCGATTGATCTGGCAGAAGATCGTGAGCGTTTCCAAGCCCTTGTTGAGCGTCTTGAGCTAAAGCAACCCAAGAATGGCATTGCACATTCTGACGCTGAAGCCATGTCGATCGCCCAAGACGTTGGCTATCCGTTGGTGATCCGCCCATCTTATGTTTTGGGTGGCCGCGCGATGGAAATCGTCCGCGATGACGCGCATCTAACCCGCTACATTAACGAGGCCGTCGTGGTCTCGGGCGACAGTCCCGTGTTGCTGGACAGTTACTTGTCCGGTGCCGTTGAGATCGACGTTGACGCGCTAAGCGACGGTACAGATGTGCACGTTGCAGGCATTATGCAGCACATCGAAGAAGCCGGTGTACACTCAGGCGATAGTGCCTGTTCACTGCCCCCCTACTCACTGACCGCTGAGACGATCAAAGAGCTGCGCCGCCAGACAGAGGCGCTTGCGCGCGGCCTCAACGTTGTCGGCCTGATGAACATCCAGTTCGCGGTGAAAGACGGTGACATCTACCTGATCGAGGTAAACCCACGCGCCTCACGGACAGTGCCATTTGTGGCCAAAGCCGTGAACAGCCCAATAGCCTCAATCGCCGCGCAAATCATGGCGGGTGCAAAGCTTGCAGATTTCGATCTAGTTGATCCTGAAATCGACACATACGCGGTCAAAGAAGCAGTTCTTCCGTTTGCACGCTTCCCCGGTGTGGACACGATCCTTGGACCAGAAATGCGCTCTACGGGCGAGGTGATGGGGTCTGACAAAGACTTCCACATGGCTTTCCTCAAGGCGCAAATGGGCGCTGGCACTGAGCTTCCACAAGACGGTGAAGGCAAAGTGTTCTTCTCAATCAAAGACAGCGACAAAACGCCGGCGATGATTGAAGCCGCCACTGTGCTTCTTGAGTTGGGCCACACGTTGATGGCCACCAGCGGCACTGCGAAGTTCCTGACGGAAGCAGGCCTTAGCGTGGAGTTGGTCAACAAAGTTTATGAGGGCCGCCCCAACGTGGTGGACCAACTGAAAGACGGCGCAATCAGCTTGGTTCTTAACACGACAGAAGGGGCGCAAGCCATTGAGGACAGTCGCGAAATTCGCAAAGTCGCCCTTTATGACAAGATCCCCTACTTCACGACGGCTGCCGCCTCACACGCTGCAGCACTTGCCATGCGCGCACGCGCAGGTGGTGAAATCGAAGTGAAAGCGCTGCAAGAAAGCTAAGCCTCCAACAGGCCTAATGAAAAAAAGCCCGCCTGACCATTGGTCCTAGGCGGGCTTTTTCGTGTCTGAGGCGTCCTACAAAATCAAACTTCACACCCGCACCACCCCAAAGCGCCGTAACGTAGCGCTTGACCTAACCAATTGACTGTCCGCAAAAATACCCCAAGCCGAAGGGATATATTATGTACGCAGCAGCAATCACAGGCCACGGGGTCTTCACACCGGAAAACATCATCACCAATGATGAACTTGTTGACGCGTTCAACGCCTACGTGGACCGGTTCAACACCAAAAACGCCGCCGAAATCAAAAGTGGCGAAGTGACCGCTAAGGCCCATTCCTCCGCGGAATTCATTCACAACGCATCGGGCATCGAGAACCGCTATGTCATGGATAAAGAGGGCGTTCTGGACCCTGCGCGCATGTATCCCAAACTTAACGCACGCGCTGATGATGCCCCCTCCCTGATGGCGGAAATGGGAATAAAGGCCACGAAAAAGGCGCTGGATATGGCGGGGAAATCTGCTGCTGATGTGGACGCCATTCTATGCGCCGCCTCAAATCACGAGCGTGCCTACCCCGCAATTGCCATCGAAATTCAGGACCTTATCGGGGCCGGTGGCTTTGCCTTTGATATGAACGTCGCCTGCTCATCGGCCACGTTTGGCATTCAGGCCGCCGCCGATATGATTAAGTCGGGCTCAATCCGCTCGGCTCTGGTGATCTGTCCCGAAATTTGTTCCGCCCATCTGGAATGGCGCGACCGTGACTGCCATTTCATTTTTGGCGATGTGGCAACGGCAGTTTTGATTGAACGCGCCGAGGATGCCAAAGGCCCGCATTTTGAGATCACCTCAACCCAATGTGCCACGTCATTTTCGAACAATATCCGTAATAACAACGGCTTTTTGCGCCGCACCCATGACCACATGGACGATCGCCGCGATATGCAGTTCATGCAAAATGGCCGCAAAGTTTTCAAAGAAGTTCTGCCTCTTGTCAGCAAACATATTGCTGATCACATGACCGCCCAGAAGATCGCTGCGGATGACCTTAAGCGCCTTTGGTTACACCAAGCCAACAAAACCATGAACGATTATATCGGCAAAAAAGTCCTTGGCCGTGTGCCCGAAAACGGCGAGCAACCCAACATTCTGCAAGACTACGCCAACACCTCAAGTGCGGGGAGCATCATCGCTTTTTCACAGCACTCTGATGACATGGCAGCCGGTGATCACGGTCTGATCTGTAGTTTTGGCGCGGGGTATTCCGTAGGCAGCGTTATTTTGCGAAAGGCGGATTAGTCTTTTTGTGACACGCGCTTGTGCACTGCCTCGGCCGTTTCAACCCGCTCTGAATACCGGTCCGTCAAATACGCAGAATGGCCGCGGGTCATGTAGGTGAACTTAATCAGTTCCTCCATCACATCGACAATCCGATTATAAAGCGCACTTGGTTTCATCCGGCCTTCTGCAAACTCAAGCCACGCCTTGGGAATACTTGACTGGTTCGGGATCGTGATCATCCGCATCCAACGGCCCAAGATGCGCATTTGGTTTACTGTGTTGAAACTCTGCGAGCCACCGGACACCTGCATCAGCGCCAATGTTTTACCTTGGGTTGGGCGAATGCCACCAATCGCCGACAAAGGTAGCCAGTCAATTTGGGCTTTCATGATCGCCGTCATCGCGCCATGCCTCTCGGGACTGGACCAGACCATCCCTTCGGACCACAAGGCAAGCTCGCGTAGCTCCGCCACTTTGGGATGCTCCGGTGCAGCATCATCAGGAAGGGGCAGACCGGAGGGGTCAAAGAACCGAACTTCCGCTCCAAGCGCCTCAAGAACACGTGCCCCTTCTTCAGCGGCAGCGCGAGAATAGCTTTGCGGGCGCACTGATCCGTAGAGCATCAAAATACGCGGCGGATGACCGTCATCGCCCTGCCCCACCAAACCGTCGGGCGAAATTGGATGAAGCTGTGCGGGATCAAAAAGGGATGTGTCAGACATCGGGGCGCTTTCCTGAATAAATCTGTGCCAACCGGCGTTTGCGCAAAGAGTCCCGCATTCACAACGCCGCTTCAAGGCCAAATCTCACTTGGCGCGTCTTGCGTCTTGCAGTTCAGACAATCCTTGGGGTAGCAGACCCTATGGCAAAATTTTACTTTCATTATTCCACAATGAACGCGGGCAAATCTACCGTACTGCTGCAGGCGTCTCACAACTATATCGAGCGCGGCATGCAGACCTATTTGCTAACCGCCCGCTTTGATCTCCGCGCCGGTGAAGGCCGCATCTCCAGCCGTATTGGCATCGGCGTTGAGGCAGACACTTTCGACGAAACTGACGATCTTTTTGCCAAAATTTCAGCACGCTTGAGGACTGGTCCGTGTGCGTGTGTGTTCATCGACGAAGCCCAGTTTCTGACCAAAGAGCAAGTTTGGGGACTGGCCCGCGCGGTAGATGACCTCAACGTGCCCATTATGGCATACGGTTTGCGCGTGGACTTTCGCGGCGAACTTTTCCCGGGCTCTGCGGCGTTGCTTGCCCTTGCGGATGAGATGCGCGAAGTCCGCACAATTTGTTACTGCGGGCGCAAGGCGACCATGGTCGTGCGTCAAGATGAAAGCGGTCAGGCCCTAAAAGACGGCGCCCAAGTGCAAATCGGCGGCAATGAGACATATGTCTCGCTCTGCCGCCGTCATTGGCGCGAAGCAGTCAGCTAGCAGCGCAGCTTACGGCAGAACCAGATTAGGCAGAGCCGCGCCGTCGATATGCGCGGCGACATTGCGCACCGCCATCAGCCCCATATCAACGCGCACCTCAAGGGCCGCGGTGCCAAGATGCGGCAGCAGCGCCACGTTTTCCATCTGCAAAAGCGCCTCTGACACCACTGGCTCGCGCTCATATACATCAAGGCCCGCACCGGCGATTTGACCACTTTGCAGCGCATTGACTAAGGCCGCCTCATCCACCACATCGCCACGCGCGATATTAATCAAATGCGCATGGGATTGCATCTGCGCGAATCGCTCGGCGTTCATCAAACGGTGGGTTTGCGGCGTAGCAGGCACCGCAAGTACAACCACATCCGACGCATCTAACACCTGTGAAATTTCAGGCGCCTGTGTGCCATGTTCAGGCGCGTCAACGGTTGAACGATTATAGTATATTACGTTCATTCCAAAACCAGCGGCTGCGCGGCGGGCGATTGCTTTACCGATCCGCCCCATACCGATGATCCCAAGGGTTTTGCCGCCAATATGCATGCCCAACAGTTGTGTGGGGTGCCATCCATCCCACGCGTTTGCACGAACCATCCGCTCACCTTCGCCAAGGCGGCGACAACTCATCAAGATCAACGACATCGCAATATCAGCTGTCGCATCAGTCACCGCACCAGGGGTATTTGATACTGAAACACCTGCCTTTTGGGCCGCCGAAACATCAATGTGATTATAACCTACCCCAAAATTTGCGAGCATTTTACAACGTGGATTTGGCGCCGCATCAAAAGCCGCGGCGCTGAATTGATCACCTAACGTTGGCAGGATCACGTCATAATCTTGCAGCATTTCTGCTGCTTCTTGCGCGGACATTGGGGACTGATCTTCGCGGACCGTTACATCAGCGACCGCCTTTGCAGCCTCAAGCACATCTTGTGGTAAGTTTTTTGTAATCAATAGCTTAGTCAATGTAGTCGCCCCCCAATTGGCACATCCTGATCGGGCGAGACCAACACAACCCCCCCCTGCGCATCACTCACACCCAGCACCAGCACCTCTGACATGAATTTACCGATCTGACGTGGCGGAAAATTCACCACTGCCATCACTGTTTTACCCACCAGCCCCTCGGGCGAATAATGATCGGTGACCTGCGCACTGGAGCGTTTTTCACCAATTTCGCTCCCGAAATCGATCCAAAGTTTGATCGCGGGTTTGCGCGCTTCGGGGTATGGCTCCGCGCGCACAACTTTACCTGCACGGATGTCGACCTTCATGAAATCATCAAAAGAAATCTCAGCCATTTGCCAGCTCCTTTGAACGCGCAGTTGCAGCAGCAACTGTGTTGCTTATCAAGGTTGCAAGACCGTCTTGCGCATCCATCAAAACTTCAAGTCCCGCTTGCGTGGTTCCATTAGGGGATGTCACGTTGACCCTTAACTCAGATGGGGTTTCTTCTGATGCCGCCGCCAATTGCCCCGCCCCTGCAACCGTGGCTTTTGCAAGTTGCATCGCCAAATCCGCACCCAACCCTTGGGCTTGGCCCGCCGCTGATAGCGCCTCAATCATGTGAAAAACATACGCCGGGCCGGACCCAGACACCCCCGTAACCGCGTCCATCTGATCTTCGTTGTCCAGACGCACCACCTGCCCCACCGCACGCAACAGGGCCTCTGCCATGTCTAAATGATCGGGCGTTGTCTCGGCATTTCCGATCAACGCCGTGATGCCCGCCCCAACGGCAGCGGGCGTATTGGGCATGGCCCGAATGATCGGCGTTTTCGCCCCTAAAATAGTCGAAAAATTCTCCAAGGCCACCCCTGCAGCGACAGACAAAAAGACGGTATCACCGTTGCCCAGCTCTTGCATTTGCGGCAGCGCGTCGCCCATCATTTGCGGCTTCACAGCGATCAGAACCAGCGCAGGATTAGCAGGCAATTCTTGATTAACGCGCACGCCACAGTCGCTCAGCCACGCGCTTGGAAACGGGTCAAGCACGTTCACGGCTGGCGGCGAAAGCCCGTCGGCAAGCCACCCGTGCAACATTGCCGAGCCCATTTTACCACAGCCCAACAAAACCATGCCGCGCTGTTCAATTTGTTCTAAATCCATAGCTGCCCCCTGCCGTTTTCAAGGCAAGTTAGGCGCGCCCGTAAGCTTCCGCAATGGCAGTTTGTAAGGCAGCCTCAACGCTGGCGTCGCCCCATGTCGCAAGCTGAAACGCAGGGTAATACCGTTCAGCGGACATAACTGCTGCATTGATTGCCGTGTCAATCTGGTCGGGGCTGGCAATCTGCCCGCCCGCAAGGATCAACCCGTATCGGAACACCATCAGCTTTTGCTCTTCCCAATACGAAAACGCCCCTGCCCAACACCGGTCATTCACCGCGTTAAGGGCCTCCATTAACGTAGGTATCTGGTCTTTCGGCGGCTCCATGTCGAACGTGCAAATTAACCGCAACGTCTCATCGGATGCGACCCAAGCCAGCGTAATTGAATACGTCCGCCACTGCCCCTCGACCGCCATTGCGATCTGATCATCATGAATACGATCAAACTGCCAATCATGATGTTCAGCAAGATGTTCAACAATATCAATTGGATGAAGGTCTTCGGCGTCCAAATACTGCTCAGAGAGTGCCATTTTGTGGCCTTTCAGGTGTTGGCGCTGTCGATGGCAGTCGACCTAGCGCTAGGGTACCTACTCAAGGGGGTGTGGTTGCCGCTCGCCCCTTAGCTACATGCTGTGCCATCGCATGGGGGCCTGTAAAGACAATATTTGGGGATAACCTCAATAACTTGTGGGTAAGATCGCATTTACCACTATTTTTGCCGCATAATCGGCAATCGTGATAAGCAAGCACAATAAACCGACCCTTCACAAAGAAGAGCCGGCTCAAATTTCGAAATCCAATTAGGGTAAAGGAGCTACTTAACTCTTTTTCTTGCCCTTTGCTTCAAGCGCTTCAAGCCGTGCAAGCAAGGCTGCATTCTCTTCACGGGCTTTCACAGCCATCGCACGCACGGCGTCAAACTCTTCGCGTGTTACCAACTCACGGTCCGCCAACCAACGGTCCATCATTGATTTCATTGCATTTTCCGCTTCATCCTTGGCACCTTGGGCAACACCCATGGCGTTGGTCATAAGCTGGCTGATGTCGTCCATAATTTTGTTACGCGTTTGCATTTGGTCTGGCCTTTCCGCTAACTGTTACATCCTATATGGGCAGAATTGCGGTCAGTCTCAAGGGCCGCACACGCGACACAACCGCCGGAGGTCCTATTTATGCTCGCCGCGATCCCATTTCCTAATTTGTCGCCAAACATTTTCAGCATCTCTCTGTTTGGCATGGAATTCGCCCTTCGCTGGTATGCAATGGCTTACATCGCCGGCATCGTCATCGGTTGGCGCATCATAGTCGCCGCTTTGCGCCGTCCCGCTTTGTGGTCAAAAGACACAAGCCCCTTCAGCCCAGAACAGGCCGAGGACCTTCTGACGTGGATCGTGGTTGGTGTCATTTTGGGTGGCCGCTTGGGTTACGTCTTTTTCTATCAACCTGCCTATTACCTGCAAAACCCACTTGAAATTCCGGCCATCTGGACCGGCGGTATGTCATTTCACGGGGGCTTCTTGGGCGTGGTCTTGCTGGCCTACGTCTGGACCCGCCGCAACAAGGTCGCCCTCTGGCCGCTTGCTGATAGCTTGGCAATTGCTGTCCCGCCCGCGCTACTTCTTGGCCGCGTTTCAAACTTCATCAACGCCGAACTTTGGGGCCGCCCGACAGACGCAGCTTGGGGGGTGATCTTCCCGGGTGAGGCCGCCCAAGCCTGTGAGGGTATTATCGGCGCATGTGCGCGCCATCCCTCACAACTCTATGAAGCCGCATTTGAAGGTCTCATCTTGGGAGCGTTTTTGCTGTATTTGGCCTTCCGCCGCGGCCTGCTGAGACGGCAAGGTGCTGCGACCGGCATCTTCCTTGCAGGGTACGGAATGGCGCGCTTTGCCGTCGAATTTGTCCGCCAGCCCGACGCGCAATTTGTGACGCTGAACAACCCGCTCGGGCTGGCGTGGCAAGTCAACGGATACGGGCTGACCATGGGGCAGTTTCTGTCTTTGCCCATGATCCTTGTAGGGCTCTTTTTGATCCGGCGCGCTTTGCGATGACGGAAGAAAACGGCGCGCGCGAGCTCACTCTCAAGGATCATCTGCTTGCACAGATCAAAGCAACAGGTCCGCTGAGTATTGCGCAATTCATGCAGACCTGCATGCTACATCCGACGTTGGGATATTACACAACCCGCGATCCTTTGGGCGTAACTGGTGACTTCATAACGGCCCCCGAGATCAGCCAAATGTTTGGTGAGGTTATCGGCCTTGCACTTGCACAAACATGGATGGATCAGGGGACACCAACCCGCTTTGCACTGGCCGAGCTGGGCCCGGGCCGCGGAACCCTAATGGCCGATATTTTACGGGCAACTAAAGGGGTTAAAGGCTTTCATGACGCAGCCGAAGTTCACCTGATCGAAGCATCACCGGTGCTGCAGAAAGCCCAGCTAGACATTCTTTCAGGGCTCAACGTCACCCATCACACCACGGTAACGGATCTGCCCAAACTACCGCTTTTTGCAGTCTCTAACGAGTTCTTCGATGCACTTCCGATACGTCAGTTTACCCGTGACAAAGACGGCTGGCGCGAGCATTTGATCTCAGCACAAGACGGCACCCTCATCATGGGCCTGTCAGACGCCGCCCCGATCGCCGCACTGGAACATCGATTGGATGACACGACCCCCGACATGCGCGTAGAGACATGCCCGCAAGCTACTGCAATCATGTCCCATCTTGCTGAGCATATCGCGCAAAACGGCGGCGCGGGCCTTGTGATCGACTATGGTGATTGGCGCAGCAACGGCGATACATTTCAGGCCCTATCAAACCATAAGCCCGTTGATCCATTGACCCATCTTGGCACCGCTGACCTGACCGCCCATGTTGATTTTGAGGCCTTGGCAGACGCCGCCAAAGCCAGCGGTGCAGCACCATCCTTGATGACGCACCAAGGTGTCTTTTTGGAACGTCTTGGCATCACTGCGCGCGCCCAAAGCCTTGCCAATAAACTCAGCGGAACCGCCCTTGAGCAGCATTTCGCCGCGCATAAGCGCTTGACCCACCCTGACGAAATGGGAACTCTATTCAAAGTATTGGGCATCACGCCGCATGGCACACGCCCCATTGCCGGACTGGAGTTTTAACCCTTTATGGCCCTTGATGTCATCACATCTGACGCATTGCACACGTGTCGCCACGGCTTTTTCACCCGCGTTGGCGGCGCTTCATCAGGTATATTTCACGGCCTGAACTGCGGACAAGGCAGCAGCGATCAATCGCAAGCCGTTGCGATCAACCGAAGTCGCGTCGCCGCACATTTCGAAGTGCCAGTCACACAGTTACACACGGTCCCTCAACACCACTCCGCCGACGTTCATGTGATCACATCGGCCCACGCAGCCGAAGGCAGAACACGCGCGGACGGGATGGTCACAAATGTCAAAGGGGCTGTGTTGGGCATTTTGACTGCAGATTGTCAGCCCGTTTTGTTCAGCGATCCAAAGGCAGGCATCATAGGCGCGGCTCATGCAGGCTGGCGCGGCGCAATGGCAGGCATTTTGGAAAACACCATCACGCAAATGGAAAAACTTGGCGCGGTCCGTCAGAATATCACAGCCATAATTGGGCCCAGCATCAGCCAAGCAAACTACGAGGTGGGCCAAGAGTTCCTCGAAGAATTCATGGATCATGACGCTGAAAACGCGCGTTTTTTTGTTGGCGGTAATGCCCCCCAGAAGTACCAATTTGATTTACCATCCTTTGGCCTAAAACTACTGCGTGACGCTGGCGTTGGACACGCGGAATGGACACGTCACTGCACCTATGCCGCCCAAGAACGCTTCTTTAGTTATCGTCGCAGCTGTCATCACAACGAAGCTGACTACGGGCGATTAATCTCAGCCATTACTTTGTAAACTGCTTGCGTTTTTTGCTGTTAACTATTGCGGCGAAACCATGTTGTGGGTGCAGATTACCCATCGTCCTGCCCTAAACATACCTCATTTGATGTGGTTTCTTCCGTAATCGCGCCGCATTGGCGGTGCAGGTTGGCTCAAACTTTAATGAGTACGGAGCCTGCCATGACCGCGCACCCCAAATGGATAACCCTCCTAATTGCAGCATCCGAAACTGCGCAACACCACCAAATGCCGTGGTCACGCAGCAGCAAGAAAATACGCTTGAGTGAGCCGCGCCAGTCCACACCCACATCATCTTCGCTGGCGTCTGAACATAAGAAAACTGCCGCGTAAACAACCCCTTGAGGTGCCGATGTATTATCCGCCACGCCCCATAACCCAAGTAAGTACAAAACAGCCAACGGCCGTGTCAGCACGCACACTCACGGCACAACCGACACGCCAGTCTAAGAAGCCCTTGCTGCGCAAGTACGAAGCCAGCTTCCTGCGGGCCGACGGCACGGTCGCAGATATCTCACAACTCGCACCGGCATCCGATTTATTCGAAAGCGCCTTCGCGGCGATAGCGCGCGGAACGCTCATCGCGACACCAGACGGCCCACGCGCGATTGAAGATCTGTGGCCCGGAGATGTAATCACAACCTCTCACAACAGCCGCACCACCCAAGAGACCGTTCTTTGGAAAGGCACATTGACGCTTGTTCCAAACGCACCGCGCCAATCCCCTGAAATGGGTCACCTCATGCGGTTACCCATGGACAGTTTCGGGATGGGCAGGCCTGCTCCGGATCTCATGCTGGGACCAAAAGCGCGCGTCTTGCAACGCGGGCAAAATTGCACGGATACGTTAGGCACCGACGGCGTTTTGGTGCCTGTGCGCTCACTTATCGACGGCATGAATGTCATTGAGATCACACCGTCAAGCCCCGTTCAAATCTACCATATTGCGCTAAAGCGGCATGCGGTAATTTTCGCAAACGGTATGGGCATCGAGACCTATCACCCGGGCCAGCAGGCAACCGCGCAAACAAATGCGCAGATGCTTGAACTCTATTTATCGTTTTTTCCGCATGTCACACGCGTCAGTGACTTCGGCCCTTTGGCGTACCCGCGCATCGTCAGTGACGCCCAAGGGCCAGACAAGCAAATCGCCTAAGCCCACAGAATATTTCTGACTTACGCCTCGGTGTTGAGACGGCTTTCCAATACGTCAAACGGCACGCCCGGCTCGTTTTTGGCGCCGCGAATGACCAGCGATGTTTTGACGCTGCCAACATTTGGCGCGGTCAACAGCTCGCCAGTCAAAAACGACTGAAAGCTGCTCAGATCAGGGGCCACACATTTCAAAATGAAATCAACTTCACCGTTCAACATGTGACACTCGCGCACCAACGGCCACCCTTCACAACGCTGCTCGAACTCGCGTAGATCATTCTCTGCCTGAGACTGTAGACCCACCATCGCGAACACCTGCACTTCAAAACCAAGCTCGCGCGCATCAACCTGTGCGTGATAGCCTTTGATGTAGCCCGCGTCCTCAAGCGTGCGCACACGGCGCAAACACGGCGGCGCAGAAATACCAACGCGCTTGGCCAATTCCACGTTTGTCATGCGGCCATCCGCTTGAAGCTCGGCCAAAATCATCCGGTCAATCGGGTCCAGTTTTGCACCAGCCATTAAAGTATCCCCCTAAAGTTCAGCGCCTTTCTTACGTTAGCCGCTTTGAGCGCGCAACAATATTTCAACATTGCGCAATATTTATGCGCAGCTATTCGCTTAGCCGCCCCCTTTCAACCCCTGAAAATGCCGTTTATATCTTTTCACTGACCGCAATCTTCTGCCACCTCATTTACGGCCTCAAAAGCCGCACCATAAAGGGAAGCCCGCCATGGCCGACACACGCCACACCAAAGTTCTCATCATCGGTTCTGGCCCTGCTGGCTATACCGCCGCCGTCTATGCAAGTCGTGCCATGCTGAACCCAATTTTGGTTCAGGGTATTGAGCCAGGCGGCCAGTTGACCACCACAACCGAGGTCGAAAACTGGCCCGGTGATACGGAAGTTCAGGGCCCTGATTTGATGGTCCGCATGCAAGATCACGCCGCCGCCATGGGCACCGAAATCATCGGTGATATCATCACTAAGCTCGACACAACCTCCCGTCCATTCACCGCCCACGGCGACAGCGGTACGACCTACACCGCCGATGCGGTTATTCTGGCAACAGGCGCGCGGGCCAAGTGGTTGGGGCTTGAAAGCGAAGAAAAGTTCAAGGGCTTTGGCGTATCGGCCTGTGCCACCTGTGACGGCTTTTTCTACCGCGGTCAGGAAATTGTGGTGATCGGTGGCGGCAACACTGCTGTTGAAGAGGCGTTGTTTCTGACCAACTTCGCTTCAAAAGTCACGCTGGTGCACCGCCGTGACACGCTGCGCGCTGAAAAAATCCTCATTGACCGCCTGATGAAGAACGAGAAAATCGTCCCACTGTGGGATCATGAAATGGTTGAGGTTACCGGCACAGACACGCCTCTCGGGGTGGAAGGCATCACCGTGCGCAACGTCAAAACAGGCGAGACACAGGACATCGCCTGTAAGGGTGTCTTCGTAGCGATCGGCCACGCCCCATCCAACGAATTGGTGAAAGACGTGCTTGAAACACACATGGGCGGCTATGTGGTGACCAAACCAGACAGCACCGAAACCAGCATCCCAGGCATCTTCGCCGCGGGTGATTTGACGGACCACAAATACCGCCAAGCGGTCACCTCTGCCGGCATGGGGTGCATGGCCGCCCTTGAAGCCGAACGTTTTTTGGCGGGCGAATAAGTCAATCATGCACCCGAACCGCGTTTAATTACAGTTAGGCGCGGTTTGGGCGGGATTGCCGCGCCATTGCACGATTTTCGCCACATTGCTTGGGTAACCGGAAGCCACCTAGGACCGATATACCCCAAATGAGTAATCCAATGACAATGGCAGCTAACCTTACCCCAATCCCCGAACTCTATGTCAGCTATGAAAGCGCGCAAAAGCTTAAAGCCGAGGCAGGCGATCTGATTAGCCACGATCTGACACCACGCCAAATCTGCGATCTAGAGCTTTTGTTGAACGGTGGGTTCAACCCACTCAAAGGGTTCTTGTCCCTAGACGATTACAACAGCGTCGTGGACACGATGCGCCTTGCGGACAGCACCCTTTGGCCCATGCCAATCACCCTTGATGTGGCCGAAGACTACGCCGAAAGTTTGGAAATCGGCCAAGACATCGCCCTGCGCGATCAAGAGGGCGTCATCCTCGCCACCATGACTGTCACAGACCGCTGGACACCAGACAAAGCCCACGAAGCCAAACAAGTTTTTGGCGCCGACGACAGCGCGCACCCTGCCGTTAACTATCTTCATAACACGGCAGGCAAGGTTTATCTGGGCGGTCCCGTCACAGGCATTCAGCAACCAGTTCACTATGATTTCAAAGCACGGCGCGACACACCGAATGAAATGCGCGCCTATTTTCGCAAACTTGGATGGCGCAAAGTGGTCGCTTTTCAAACGCGCAACCCACTGCACCGCGCCCACCAAGAACTGACGTTCCGCGCTGCAAAAGAAGCACAAGCCAACTTGCTTATTCATCCCGTTGTGGGACTTACAAAGCCGGGTGACATTGATCACTTCACGCGGGTGCGCTGCTACGAGGCGATCCTTGATCAATACCCACAAGCCACCACAACCATGTCGCTATTGAATCTGGCGATGCGCATGGCGGGCCCCCGCGAGGCGGTTTGGCACGGGCTCATCCGCAAAAACCACGGCTGCACACATTTCATCGTTGGCCGCGACCACGCGGGCCCCGGCGCAAACTCGGCCGGTGAAGATTTTTACGGCCCCTACGACGCCCAAGACTTGTTCCGCGAACACCAAGCGGAAATGGGCATCGAAATGGTTGATTTCAAACACATGGTCTACGTCCAAGACCGCGCCCAATACGAACCTGCTGACGAAATTACCGACAAAGATGACGTCACAATCCTGAACATCTCCGGCACCGAATTGCGCCGCCGCCTGTCCGAAGGTTTGGAAATCCCCGAGTGGTTCTCGTTCCCGGCCGTCGTGAACGAGTTGCGCAAAACCCGCCCACCGCGCGCGCAGCAAGGATTTACAGTGCTGTTCACGGGCTATTCTGGTTCTGGCAAATCCACCATCGCAAACGCGCTTATGGTGAAGCTGATGGAAATGGGCGGACGTCCCGTAACCTTGCTTGACGGCGATATCGTCCGCAAAAACCTCAGCTCCGAGCTCGGCTTTTCGAAAGAGCACCGCGATCTAAACATCCGCCGCATTGGCTATGTTGCATCGGAAATTACCAAAAACGGTGGCATCGCCATTTGCGCACCAATCGCCCCCTATGCCACGACGCGGCGCGCCGTACGCGAAGATATTGAACAGTTTGGCGCCTTCATCGAGGTCCACGTAGCCACGTCAATTGAAGAATGTGAGCACCGTGACCGCAAGGGTCTCTACAAGCTTGCGCGCGAAGGAAAGATCAAGGAATTCACTGGTATTTCAGACCCTTACGATATTCCCGAAAGCCCGGAATTGCGTGTTGAGACCGAAAACGTCGATGTCGATAACTGTGCGCACCAAGTGCTTCTTAAACTTGAAAGCCTCGGCCTAATCCGCGCCTAACTTCTGATCGCGGACATATCCGGAAACGCACAAGGGCAGGGTACACACCCTGCCTTTTTTGCTACCCGCCTAAATAATTTCATCTTCATCAAACAGCGGAGAGGCATCCAGCTGCGCAGCAATTTCTTCCACGGTCGCTTCCGCATCTCCTTGACGCACGGCCGCCAAATGAAACACTGCATCCCCTTCGTTCACAACGGGCAGCACCGCGCGGCCCACCACAATCCCGGGGGCTGGGGCCAGAATTTCATGCTCTTCTGCGCCGAACGGATCGCTCACCGCCGCCAGTAAATCAGCCCTTTCGACCACGTCGCCATCCCCTTTGAACGCGCGCAACAAGCCGCCTGCGGGCGCACGCACCCACTGGCATGAACTGCACAAAAGGGACGGCGTGATCACCGGATCAAAGTCCGTGTCGTCCACCATGTCAGCGCCGTGCAACACACGCATTATGCCCATCACGCCCGCGCGCACCGCAAACTCATCAAACCGAAGCCCTTCGCCCGCTTCATACAAAAGCACATCAACCCCGCGTTCTGCCGCCTCGGACCTTAACGAGCCTTCGCGCAGATCTGATGTCAAAATAACAGGTGCTCCAAATGTCCGCGCCATAGCCAGCGTACGCGCATTACCCGCTGACACTCGGCACTGGGGCAAATTTGTGCGGTGGATCGCAGCTGAGTGTAAATCAACACCAAAGCTGCACCGCTCAACAACGTCGCGCAAAAATATCTGGGCCAAACGGGACGCTAAAGACCCCTTGGATGAGCCAGGAAACGATCGGTTCAAATCCCGCCGGTCCGGCAGATATCGCGACCGGTTCAGAAATCCGAACGCATTTACAATCGGCACCACAAGCAGCGTACCGCGTAACAATTCGGGATCAACACTGGCCAAAAGACGGCGACAAATCTCAACGCCCACCACTTCGTCGCCGTGCACGGCCGCACTGACGAAAAAAACGGGGCCCTCATCCGCCCCGTGGATCACATGAACGTTCAAGCCCACGGGCGTGTTGTTAGCCATCACGCTGACGGGCAACTCAACAGTTTGTCTGCTGCCCGCCGCAATTTCACTGCCTGCAATCTCAAATGGCGCACGCATAATCAGGATCTCACTTTTGTCTGCAGCGCCAATTACTGCGTCTGTGGCAGTTAATGAACGGTTACTGGCTGCAAATCGTTCTCACGCGCCAACTCAAACGCCAAACGTCGTCCAGCGACAAGCGCCAATTGTTGGCCTGCATCATTGTGCACCGCAAACAATGGGCCCTGCCCGTTCACTTTTTCACGCACCTCATCGGGCAATTCATCAAGGGCAATCGGCTTTACGTAAACCAACTTGCTGTTATCGCCAAAACGCGCGTCTGTTGAATTTGAAACGTCATTTTTCATATCGATTCCCCCCACTTACCCTTTTGAAATTTCGATTTTCTGGATGATCCGGTCTGGCACTGCGCGGTTCAGATCAACGTGCAACAGCCCATTCTCAATCCGTGCGGCACCCACTTCAACGCCGTCTGCCAGCACAAAAGACTTCTGGAACTGCCGCGCTGCGATCCCACGATGCAAGAAAACGCGACCCTCACTATCATCAGTTTGCCGGCCACGGATCACAAGTTGGCTGTCTTCCACGGTGATACTTAAATCATCATCGCCAAATCCAGCCACCGCAAGCGTGATGCGGTAAGATGTGTCGCTAGTTTGTTCGATATTATAGGGCGGGTATCCATCGTTTCCGGTCTTCGCGCTGCGCTCAACCAAGCGCTCAAGCTGCTCAAACCCCAACAAATAGGGATGGGTCCCCAAGGTTAATTTCGTCATCTATTCGTCCTTTTCAGTCAAGCGACGGTATCAAGGCGCACCCCAAATCAAGGCAATGCGCTTCATGGGATAAAATATGGGGGCGCGTTTACGGCTTCGCAAGGTTTTCCTAGGTGAAATAGGCTAGAATCAGGTAGTTAAGTGAAACAGATCGATGACTGGTCCCCAGATACATCGGCAAAAGCCCAGACAGAGGACTGCAAATGAACGCGCAAATGGAGATGCCAAGCGAAGATGTGTTGCGCATCAAACTTGAAGTTTTGCGCCAAGAGCACCGTGATCTGGACACAGCGATCGAAGCACTGACGGACAGCCCCTTTGACCGGCTCACGTTGCAGCGCCTAAAAAAACAAAAACTCGGCCTGAAAGATCGTATCGCGCAACTCGAAGACCGCATCACCCCCGATATTATCGCCTGACATACGGCCAACCCGCCCACAGCCGCGTTCAATTTCGGCGCGCCGATTGCGTAACAGGCCAACGGCGTTATAACGACCTCAACAACGACCGCCCCGCGCGATCAACACCACGAAAAGGGGCGCGCTATGTCCATCACAGTCGGTATCATCATGGGCAGCCAAAGCGATTGGCCTACCATGAAAAACGCAGCCACAATCCTCGATGAATTAGGCATCGCCTATGAGACCAAGATCGTCTCGGCGCACCGCACCCCTGACCGGCTTTGGGAATACGGCAAAACCGCCGCCGAGCGTGGTCTCAAAGTGATCATCGCAGGTGCGGGTGGTGCCGCCCATTTGCCCGGTATGATGGCGTCCAAAACCCGCGTGCCTGTGGTGGGTGTGCCCGTTCAAACCAAGGCACTTTCGGGTGTGGACAGCCTGTATTCTATCCTGCAAATGCCAAAAGGATATCCCGTTGCGACCATGGCGATTGGCGCGGCAGGTGCTGCCAACGCAGGCCTAATGGCCGCCGGTATTTTGGCCACATCTGATGATACGCTGGCCGCACGGCTCGATAAATGGCGCGCTGATTTATCCGCATCCATCCCGCAGGAGCCAACAGATGACTGACACCGCGACACTGCCCGCGGGCGCATTGCCCCAAGGCGCGACAATCGGCATTTTGGGCGGCGGTCAGCTGGGGCGAATGTTATCCGTTGCGGCCTCGCGCCTTGGCTTCAAGACCTGCATTTTTGAACCCGCCGGTGACTGCCCTGCCTCGCATGTGGCCAATTACCATTTCAAAGCCGCCTATGACGACGCCGACGCGCTGTTGAATTTTGCGCGCTCTGTTGATGTGGTCAGCTATGAGTTTGAAAACATTCCCACGGCGGCGCTTGATCTGATCCAGGACCACAGCACAATCCGGCCGGGCCGCGCAGCGCTTTCAACCAGCCAAGATCGCCTGACCGAAAAAGACTTTCTCAGCGGCTTGGGCCTGCGCACTGCGCAGTATGCTGACATCACCGATCTGGCATCATTAACCAAAGCACTCGAAACTTTTGGCACGCCAGCGATCTTGAAAACCCGCCGCTTTGGGTATGACGGCAAGGGCCAAGTCCGCATAAACGACATCTCTGAAGCCGCCGCCGCCCTTGAAGCGGTCCAAGGCGCGCCATGTGTTCTAGAAGGATTTGTCCCGTTCAGCTGCGAGATCAGCGTCATCGCCGCGCGAAGCCCATCAGGCGAGGTGGTCTGTTATGATCCAGGCGAAAACGTGCATTCAGACGGCATTTTGCGCACCACCACAGTGCCCACAACTGTCCCCGCGCCACAGCGGATGGACGCGGTTTTGATGGCCGCCAAAATCTTGAACGCCCTTGAATACGTAGGCGTCATGGGCCTTGAACTTTTTGTGACACCCACAGGCTTGGTCGTAAACGAGATCGCCCCGCGCGTGCACAACTCTGGTCACTGGACGCAAAACGGCTGCACCACATGCCAGTTTGAACAGCACATCCGCGCCATCGCCGGATGGCCCTTGGGCGACGGCACACGCCACAGCGACGTGCGGATGGAAAACCTGATCGGGGATGATATGGACCGGCTGCCAGCTTTGCTTGGCTCAAACGCGGCGGTGCATCTGTACGGCAAAGCTGACGTCAAACAGGGCCGAAAAATGGGCCACGTTAACTTCATCACGCCTTAGCAGACGGCTAGGCCCGCGCCCTGCTTGGGATCATCGCGACCCCGATGCCCGCGATGACCACAGAGGCCGCAAGCATCGCGCGAACATTCGGCACTTCGCCCAAAAGGACCGCGCCCAAAACAAGCGCAATGACCGGCACGCTTAACTGTGCGATGCCAGCGGTCGTTGTATGGATTTGCGGCAACACCTTGAACCACAGCGCGTACCCCAAACCAGAAGCGATGGCCCCAGACGAAATTGCGCTAAGCGCGCCAATCAGCGGCATCGCGCCGCTTGGCACCAAAACCAACACCGGCAACATCCCAACAGCCGCCCACGCAAAGTTACCCGCTGATGCGCCCAAGGGGTCACGCGCGCCCTGCCCGTTAACTGTGTAGGCCGCCCACGCAAGACCCGCGACAGCCATCAAGACCGCGCCCCAAAGATCAACACGCACCACGCCTTCATCCACCGCAGCGGGCACTGGCCAGACAAACCAAGCAAGGCCAACCATCGCCAACCACATGCCGCTCCAACGAAAAACGCTAACCGGTTGTCGGCGCACAAGGGCATATCCGAACAATCCCATTTGCACGACGCCAAACAAAATGAGCGCGCCAAGCCCTGCATCAAGGACACGGTAAGCAAGGGAAAACCCAATCAGATACGTCACCAACGCGAGCGCGCCAAACACGCGCTGAGCCGCAAAAAGCTGAAAGCCACCGACCGAATGACGCCCGCGCAGCGCAACCAATCCGCACAACGTAACCGCCCCCGCCACAACCCGCAGCACCGCAAACTGCATCGGGTCCGCACCAGCCACAACCCCGGCGCGCGTCAGCAAAGAGTTCGCCGCAAACGCAAGCATCGTTAGGCATATCAACAGGATCAGGCGCATCAGGCGGTCACTTTCATTCTCTCAGATATGCCTACGGTATCTCCCCCCCACACCGCCAGCATCACCTGCCGCACGGTGTCACAAGACGACCTGACACCAGAACACGTCCGGCAAACAAAAAGGGCCCCTCCAACACAGGAGAGGCCCCAATTTTCGTGAACGCAGATGCGTCACCCATTCCCCGGAAACGGGGAACTATGGGTGATTACATCATGCCGCCCATGCCGCCCATGTCAGGCATGCCGCCTGCTGGTGCGCCGCCGTCTTTCGATGGCTTATCAGCAACCATTGCTTCGGTTGTGATGAGAAGTGATGCAACAGATGCGGCGTCTTGCAACGCGGTGCGGCATACTTTTGCTGGGTCGATGACGCCGAACTTGAACATGTCGCCATATTCTTCAGTTTGTGCGTTGAAACCGAACGATTTGTCGTCGCTCTCGCGGATTTTGCCCGCAACAACTGCACCGTCAACACCGGCATTTTCAGCAATCTGACGCAGTGGCGCTTCGATGGCTTTGCGCACGATCGAAATACCAACGTTTTGATCGTTGTTTGCACCTTCGAGACCGTCAAGCGATTTGGCAGCCTGTACCAGAGCAACACCACCACCAACAACGATACCTTCTTGAACAGCGGCACGTGTCGCGTTCAGGGCATCATCAACGCGGTCTTTGCGCTCTTTTACTTCGACTTCTGACATGCCGCCGACGCGGATAACAGCAACACCGCCTGCCAGTTTGGCAACGCGCTCTTGCAGCTTCTCACGGTCGTAATCGCTGTCTGTTTCTTGGATCTGCTGACGGATTTGTGTCACGCGAGCTTCGATCTCTGGCTTGGAACCAGCACCGTCAACGATTGTTGTTTCGTCTTTGGTGATCGCAACGCGCTTGGCTGTGCCCAGCATGTCCATTGTGACAGACTCAAGCTTCATGCCCAGATCTTCGGAAATCACTTGGCCGCCAGTCAGGATCGCGATGTCTTGCAACATGGCTTTACGACGATCGCCGAAACCAGGTGCTTTAACAGCCGCAATTTTCAGACCGCCGCGCAGTTTGTTGACGACGAGTGTGGCAAGCGCCTCACCTTCTACGTCTTCTGCGATGATCAGAAGTGGCTTGCCGGACTGGATCACTGTTTCGAGCAGTGGAACCATTGGCTGAAGTGAAGACAATTTCTTCTCGTGCAGCAAGATCAAGCAATCTTCCAGCTCGGTTGTCATTTTGTCTGGGTTGGTCACGAAGTAGGGTGACAGGTAACCGCGGTCGAACTGCATGCCTTCAACAACATCGGTTTCTGTTTCCAGACCTTTGTTCTCTTCAACAGTGATAACGCCTTCGTTGCCCACTTTTTGCATCGCATCCGCGATTTGACGGCCAATTTCGATTTCGCCGTTTGCAGAGATGGTACCAACTTGTGCAACTTCGTCGCTGTCAGAAACAGGGCGTGCTGCCGCTTTGATCGCGTCAACAACTTTAGCAGTTGCAAGGTCGATGCCGCGCTTCAAGTCCATTGGGTTCATGCCAGCTGCAACAGACTTCATGCCTTCTTTAACGATGGCTTGTGCAAGTACTGTAGCAGTTGTTGTGCCGTCACCAGCTTCGTCATTGGTGCGTGAGGCCACTTCTTTGACCATCTGCGCGCCCATGTTCTCAAACTTATCTTCAAGCTCGATCTCTTTGGCAACAGATACACCGTCTTTGGTGATGCGCGGTGCGCCGAATGATTTGTCCAAAACTACGTTGCGACCTTTGGGGCCGAGCGTAACTTTAACCGCGTTAGCAAGCGTGTTTACGCCGCGCAGCATGCGGTCGCGGGCGTCTGTGTCGAATTTGACTTCTTTAACAGCCATTTCAAATGCTCCTTAAAATCTTGTGTATTTATATGAACTGAAAACAGAAACGCTTAGGACAGGATGCCCAGAACGTCGCTTTCTTTCATGATCAACAGCTCTTTGCCGTCGACAGTCACTTCTGTGCCGGACCATTTGCCGAACAGAACTTTGTCGCCTTCTTTGACGGCCATCGGGATCAGCTCACCGCTGTCCTTGCGTGCGCCTTCACCAGCAGCAACAATCACACCTTCCGCAGGCTTTTCTTTTGCGGACTCAGGGATGATCAAGCCACCCGCTGTTTTTTCTTCGCTTTCCACGCGCTCGACCAATACACGGTCATGAAGTGGTTTAATTGCCATCTGTGCAGCTCCTTAGTTTCAAGTTTCAATTCTTGTCACTCACTCTGGGCGAGTGCTAACGAGCGATAGTTAGGCGGCGTCCATGAAGGTGTCAACAGCCCCTCCCAAGATTCTTTTTGCACTCAAATTCAGCCGCTCAAACACCGTCCATTTCGCGTACATTACAGCTGGGTCACGGACTAAAACGCCCCCTAAAAAACCCGAGTTTCACGCCAGGCAAACACAACGCCTTGGCGCTAAGTGCCTATACGAAAGTAAAACAATTCCTAAGATTCACGCGCTACTGTTCACGAAATATTGCCACTTTTAGCAATTAAGGCGCGAAATAAGCCCCAATTCATCAATTATTAGGTTTTTTGTTGTCCAAAAGCAGGCAAGCACACAGCCTGTGTGCAGATTCTTAATTGGTTCGAGGATAAGTCTATGCGTTTACTCTCTACATTTTGCCTGCTTACAATCACTGCCTTGTCGGGCTGTTCAGGTAAAATCGGGGACAGTTCAGCCGATAATGCCGTCGAGGTTTCTGTGCCCCAGTCAACCGTTGATCTGCTTTACGGCGATGGCGCTGTCCCTGAAGGCACAGGCCAGTGAGTACGGCAAACCCGCTGACATGGGCGCATCTGCCCTAGCTTTCCACCGCCGCGCGGCCCGTATCGCTTAGCTCGTAGACACCGGTCGTCACTTTTTCGAACCACCCATAGTGGTTGTCGCGCATCATAGTAGTGGCGCGCGCTACTCCTGTGGCATCGCGCACATCCACGCCGCGGCTGGCCCCGTGTCCCGCCAGATGCGCCGCAATTTTAATGGCGTCCTGCCGGTAAGCGGTCACCAAGCCCGCCCGCGTCGCCCCGCCTTTACTGGGGTCGCCGCTGCGCTTGGCAAACTCCTTCAACAAAGCTGTCTTGCGCTTGGTATTTTTGCGCGGCGCGTAAGGCACCGGATCACAGTGAACCTGCACCAACCCGTCCTCAAGACGCACGGTCATGATACCAAGCCCCATCCGGCGCGCCAGCGTCACGTTCGCCTTCAGTCCCGCGCGCCAGCGTTTGCCGCTCTGATAGGGCACCGCAACATAAACAAGATCGCTGACAGATAATCGCGCAACCCCTTGATGAAAAAGCGATAATGAGAAGGCAATCTTTAACTCCACGATCAACGGCTCGCCGCCCTCCTCCGCACCGCCCAGCGCCAGAACATCCACCGCACCAATCTCACCCTTCACCTCGTAGCCCTGCCCTTCAAGGAACGCTTTGACCGGCCCATAAAGGTCCGTTTCCTTGATTTTCGCGGGGGTGATGCTGGTGCTCATAACGCCGCATCCTAGCCATCGATGCGGGCGGGTGACAAGGCCATTGCTTGGGCCTATAACGCCCTCAAAAGCACTCCATTTTTAAAGGGTAGACCATCCAATGACGACCTTGATTTTCGGCCACAAATCCCCCGACACAGACAGCACCAGCGCTCCGCTGATCTGGGAATGGTTCATCAACCACACCGGCGGTGATGCGCGCGCCGTTCTTTTGGGCGAGCCGAACACAGAGGCCGCATTTGTCATAACCCGTTGGAATGCAACCAAACCCCAGATCGTCGACGCTTTTGAAGACGGGCAAGACTGCATCGTTGTGGACACCAACAACCCCGCCGAGTTGCCCTCCAACATCAACGCGCTCAACGTCACGGCCATCATCGACCACCACAAGCTTGTGGGCGGCCTTGAAACCGCAGGCCCCATCGACATCACCATCCGCCCGCTGGCGTGCACTGCCACGATCATGCACGATCTGATGGGCGCGCACGCCGCCGAAATGCCCGAGCAAATCAAAGGCCTGATGCTGTCGTGTATCTTGTCTGACACGCTGGCGTTCCGCTCGCCGACAACCACACAGACGGACACGGATCTGGCCCGCGCTTTGGCCGCCGATCTGGGCCTTGATCTTGACGCTTACGCCGATGAAATGTTCGCCGCCAAATCAGATGTCAGCGCCTTTAGCGACGCCGAGCTGTTGCGCATGGACAGCAAGGAATACGCCGTGGACGGCACCAAATTCCGCGTGTCTGTTCTGGAGACCACAAAGCCCGCCATCGTGCTCGACCGCGCGGCGTCTTTGATGGACAGCATGACAACTGTGGCAAGCGAAGACGGCGTGGATCAGGTGCTGCTCTTTGTGGTCGACATCCTGAACGAGGAAGCCACCATGCTGGTGCCCAACGCGCTGACAAAATCTGTGGCAGAGGCATCGTTCGGCGCAACGGTCACTGGTGACAGCGTGGTTCTGCCGGGCGTGATGAGCCGCAAAAAGCAAATCATCCCGAACCTTAAGCTGGCTTAAGACCCCACCTTTGGCGCGCAGGGAACCGACCTTGCGCGCCAGCACATGTTCCCGCACCACACTTCGCTAACCGTCCCCTCCCCGTCACGGCCACACCGCCAGAAAGACATCCCATGTCCCAGATCGTCACGCAGTTGTCCGAAATTTCTGATCAGTATTCCGCGGTGTTTTGCGATCTCTGGGGCTGTGTGCATAACGGCATCACCCCTTTCCCCGAAGCCGTAGCTGCCCTTCAGGCGTTCAAGGCGCAAGGCGGCACGGTTATCATGGTCACCAACTCTCCGCGCCCGCGTGCCTCTGTGGCGGATCAACTTGATGGCATGGGCCTGCCGCGGGATTGTTGGGACGATATTGCGACGTCAGGCGACAGTGCACGCGCCGCGATGTTCCGCGGTGTAGTGGGCGAAAAAGTCTATTTCATCGGCGAGGATCACGACCAGTCGTTCTTCAGACCGCTCAACGTCATCGACGCGCCCGTTACAATCACCCAAGTCCCGCTGGATCAGGCCGATGGCATCGTGTGCTGTGGCCCCATGGACCCCACAGCTAATCCGTCCGTGATGCGCCCCGAATTTCTGTACGCCAAACAAAAGGGGATGAAGCTGCTTTGTGCCAACCCCGATATCGTGGTGGACCGCGGCGAGCATCGTGAGTGGTGCGCCGGTGCTCTGGCGGATCTCTACACAGAGATGGGCGGCGAAAGCCTCTATTTCGGCAAACCGCACCCGCCGATCTATGACCTTGCGCGTCGCCGCCTTGCGGCCCTGCGCCCTAACGTATCCGACAGCAGCATTCTGGCCATTGGCGATGGAATCATCACCGACGTTGCCGGTGCCATGGGCGAAGATCTTGACTGTTTGTTCATCAGCGGTGGCTTGGCCAAGGCTGAAACAAAAACAGACACCCAGCCAGACGCCACAGCCCTTGAGGCCTATTTACAAGGCGAAATGGTCAATCCCAGCTATACAATCGGATACCTGCGATAAATTGCATATAAATTATTCTGCAGTTGCAAAGTAATTTTATTTCGTGTAGCCATTACGAATAGCGCAATTGTTACTTTGGGATACTCGCAATGTTGGATAACGCACCCCGCGGCACGATCTGTATCGAAGACATCGAAATCGGCATGAGCCGTAATCTGCGCAAGGTCATAACTGACCGCGATATTGAGATGTTTGCCGAAGTCTCCACCGATCATAATCCGGTCCATCTTGATGACGACTATGCCAACGACACGATTTTTGAGGGGCGCATTGCCCACGGGATGCTGACTGCGGGGCTTATCAGTGCAGTTATCGGTGAACAACTTCCGGGCCATGGCACGGTCTATCTGGGCCAGACGCTTAAGTTTTTGGCCCCCGTTCGCCCAGGCGATATGGTGAACGCTGTGGTTACCGTGACCGACATGGACATCCCCAAACGCCGCGTCACCATGGAGACACACTGCAAAATCAACGGCAAGAAAGTCCTCAAAGGCGAAGCTGTTGTAATGGCCCCAAGCCGCAAGTTCGACTAGCGCTTGCGCAGCGCGCGTACGGGCGCTACGCCTTGGCCTATGCGCATCATCCGAGACACTCATTTCGTTGATCCCGACAACCGTGGCGGCGTGGCTGCCATCGGTAATTTTGACGGGGTGCACCTTGGCCACCAAGCGGTGATCGACATTGCCCGCGCCGAGGCCACACGCCGCGGCGTGCCCCTTGGGATCATGACGTTTGAACCGCATCCACGTAATTTCTTTGCCCCGACTACACCCGCGTTCCGCCTGATGAACGCCGAAGCCAAGGCGAACCGTTTGGATAAATTGGGTGTCGAACGTCTGTTTGAAGTGCCATTCAACAAAGCCTTGGCCGAGCTGGACGCGCGCGCTTTTGCACAGACTGTGATCTGCGATCAGCTTGGCCTTGATCATGTCGTCGTGGGGCAGGATTTTTGCTTTGGCAAAGGGCGCAGCGGAAACGCAGAAACCCTCAAGGCGTTTGGCGCGGAAATGGGCTTTGGCGTGTCAATCGCACAGATGGTGGCGCTTGATGCAGGCGAAGTTTCAAGCACCAACATCCGCGCCGCCCTTGCCGATGGGCGCCCGCGCGTGGCCGCCGAAATGTTGGGGCACTGGCACCGGATCGTGGGCGAGGTGATCCGCGGCGATCAGCGCGGCCGCGACCTTGGCTACCCCACTGCCAACATGTCCATCGAAGGCCGCCACCCGCCCAAATTTGGGGTCTACGTGGTAAAAGCAGACGTTCTGAACGGACCGCACGCGGGCAGCTACACAGGGGCGGCCAGCATCGGCGTGCGCCCGATGTTTGGCGAGAACGTGCCAAATTGCGAGACATTCATTTTCGACTTTAAGGGCGATTTATACGGCGCGGAAATTTCCGTGGCCTTGGTGGATTTTTTGCGCCCCGAATTTAAGTTCGACAGCCTCGAGGCGTTGATCACCCAAATGGACGCGGATTGCGCCAAAGCCCGCGAAATTCTGGCCGATGTCTAAACCGTTTTGGGAAAAGCCGCTGACCGCGCTCAGCCCCAAAGAATGGGAAGCGCTGTGTGACGGTTGCGGTAAATGCTGTCTGAACAAACTTGAGGACGAAGACACCGGCCAAGTGGTGACCACCCGCGTGGCCTGCCGCTTGCTTGACGGGGAAACCTGCCAATGCAGCCAATATGATATCCGCCACCAGTTTGTGCCCGAATGCATCGTGCTGACACCCAAAACCATCGAAGACCACATCTATTGGTTGCCGCGCACCTGCGCCTATAAGCTGCGCGCCCAAGGGGCCCCGCTGTCTGACTGGCACCCGCTTATCAGCGGCAGCGCGCAAACCGTGCATGACGCGGGCGTGTCTGTGCAAGGTTGGACCGTGCCTGAAAACGAGATCCACGAGGACGAGTGGGAAGACCACATCATTGACCCCGAGTAGATTTGCCGCTCAGGTACCGCTTAACGCACTATGTATGGCGGAGACGTAGCGGCCAAAGCGCGGCGCTTCACAAAACCGCCAGACAACACCGCATCACAGCCCGAAAGGTAATGCTTCCATGTATTTCGCATCAGACAACTCAAGCGGCGCGCACCCCAAAATCATGGAAGCGGTCCAAAAGGCCAATGCCGATTACGCGATGCCCTATGGCTCGGATCCGATCATGGACGACGTGCGCCAACAAATTCGCGACATCTTTGAGGCCCCCGAGGCTGCCGTTTATTTAGTGGCCACAGGATCTGCGGCAAATGCGCTGGCGCTGGCGTGTATGTGCCAGCCGTGGCAGACCATCTTTGCCCACCGCGAGGCCCACATCGAAGTCGATGAATGCGGCGCGCCAATGTTTTACACGGGCGGTGCCAAGATTGAATTGATCGACGGGGATGACGCCAAACTAACCCCCGCTGCGCTGCACGCCGCCATTGAGAAAACCGGCCAACTTGGGGTGCACAACCCGCAGCGCGGCCCCCTTAGCCTGACGAACCTGACCGAAGCGGGTGCGGCCTACACCCCCGCCGAAGTGCGCGCCCTTGCGGATGTGGCCCACAGCTTTGGCGTTGGGGTGCATATGGACGGCGCGCGCTTTACCAACGCGCTTGTGGCCACTGGTGCGAGCGCGGCTGAAATAACGTGGAAAGCAGGCGTTGATGCTGTGTCTTTTGGCGGCACCAAGAACGGCTGTTTGGGCGTAGAAGCGGTGATCTTGTTTGATCCCAAAGTGGCGTGGGAATTTGAGTTGCGGCGCAAACGGGGCGGGCATCTGTTCTCCAAACACCGCTATCTGAGCGCGCAAATGAACGCATATCTAAAAGACGATCTGTGGATTGAAATGGCGCGTCACGCAAACGCCATGGGCAAGCGGCTCAGCGACGGTATTTTGCAAATTTCAGGTGGTGAGTTGCTACACCCCACGGACGCAAACCAAGTATTTGCCCGCTGGCCGCGCAAGGGGCACCAAAAGGCCCATGAGGCCGGTGCCGCGTATTATTTCTGGCCCTTTGATCACGATCTTACGGGCGATCCCCATACGCCGTTGGGCGCGCGGGCTGTGGCGTCATGGTCCACCACCGAACGCGACGTTGATACGTTTCTTGAACTGATCAGCGGCGGCTTGGGGGCCAGTAGATCAATTGCCCGCCACCCCCAAACAAAAGCCCCCCGCCTGATACCCTAGGCGGGGGGCTTTCTTTATTAATTAGGCCGCCTCAAGGGCGACCACGTCACAGCCAATGGCCGATCAGAGTTTGCCTGCAAGAAATGCGTCCAGATCATCAAGACGGTCTTGGCCCCAGAAACGCTCGGTGCCGTCGGCAATAAAGAACGGCGCGCCAAAGACGCCAGCTGCCACGCCTTCTTCGAGGTTGCGCGCGTATGTGTCGGCACTGTTCACCATGTCCGCTTCTGCCAGACCTGCGTCAAAGCCCGCTTCGGTCAGACACGCAGCAATGACGTCTGTCTGCGAGATGTCTTTCTCATCGGCCCAGCATGAGCGTGTCAGCGCGTGAACGAACGCACCCAGATCGCCGCCACCTGCGTTTTGCGCCGCGATGATCGCATAGGAACTTGGCGCCATGTTTGTGGGCCAATGGGCAGGCTTAAGGTTCAGCGGCAGACCCGCCAGCTTGGCGCGGCGTGCCATGTCTTGCAGGCGGTATTCTTGACGGTTGATGTGGCGGTCTTTGGGCGGCGTGCCACCGGTGGCGCCGAAAAGACCCATGATATCAAGCGGCTTATATGTCAGCGTTGCATTATGTGCTTTTGCAATCTGCTCGACGCGGGAGCCGTTCATGTATGTGAAAGGAGAAATCGTCGCCAGATAGTAATCAATATGAGCCATAGGATATCCTGTTGTTTGACGTATGAAACTATGCGCGACCGTAGTGACATGTTAGGAGGTGCGCAATGTCACGACTCTGTCATAAAGCTGCTCCACAGGACCAAACACCATGCCAAATATTACTGAACCCAAACTGATCTCTGGGAACGCCAACAAACCGCTGGCCAACGCGGTTGCGCGCCGCATGTCGATGCACCGCGGAATGAACGTAACGCCCGTTGATGCACGGGTTGAACGCTTTAACGATGGTGAGGTTTTTGTAGAAGTTTTTGAGAACGTGCGTGGCGAGGATATGTTCATCCTGCAAAGCACGTCTCGCCCGGCCAATGACAACCTGATGGAGCTGCTGATCATCGCGGACGCGCTGCGCCGATCATCTGCGCAACGCATCACCGCCGTGATCCCCTATTTCGGCTATGCGCGCCAAGACCGTCGCATGAAAGCCCGCACGCCGATCTCAGCCAAGTTGGTTGCAAATATGCTGACTGGCGCGGGGATTGAGCGCATTCTGACCCTTGATCTGCACGCTACACAAATTCAGGGCTTTTTCGATATTCCGGTGGACAACCTTTATGCCAGCCCTGTTTTTGCGCTGGACGTGAAATCGCAATTTGGCGATTTGAGCGATGTCATGGTGATCTCGCCTGACGTGGGCGGTGTGTCCCGTGCGCGCGAGTTGGCAAAACGCATTGGCGCGCCCATGGCGATTGTGGATAAGCGCCGCGAGAAAGCCGGTGAAGTAGCTGAGATGACAGTGATCGGGGATGTGACCGGTAAGCGCTGTATCATCGTGGACGACATCTGTGACACGGCGGGAACTTTGTGCAAAGCGGCCGAAGTGCTTCTTGAGCACGGCGCCACAGAAGTACACAGCTATATCACCCACGGTGTGTTGAGCGGCCCCGCGATTGAGCGGGTCAGCAACTCGGTCATGAAATCTTTGGTGATCACGGATTCAATTCAGCCGACAGAAGCGGTCAAGAACTGCCCCAACATCCGGATCGTGCCAACAGCGCCGATTTTCGCGCAGGCGATCTTGAACATCTGGAGTGGCACAAGCGTAAGTTCTTTGTTCGAAACCGACACCTTAGGCCCAATCTACGAGGGTCTATACTCAACAGACTAAGCCCAAAGACGCCGCGCACACGCACCGGTATTTTGGTAGCACAAGAAGCGCCCCAGCCAATTTGACGGGGCGTTTTTTCATGTTTGGCAGCAGGTGAGTGCTGGATATTTCGCCTGCGTCTACTTTTGAAAAAGCCGGAAATGATAGCGCCATCAAGGATGGTTTGGATAACGACCTTTGGCCCAATATGCCCGAGCTGGGGCTGTCTTCTTGGTCTGACCTCACACGCGCAAGGGTAAAGCGGCGCGAGGATCCGATCCGGTATGTGCTAGCGTGCTAAGTTATATCACGGGCCAACGGGGTGTTGCGCCAAATAATTTTGGGCGCACGGTTGGGTTAATATGGGGGCAGCATACGGGAGGGTTTAATAAAGTTCCCAATCGTCGTCTTCGTGAAGCATGCCCATGGCGGTCCAACCCACGCGGATGCGGGCCACGCGCGTGTCGCCCCATGTTTGGAACACCACGTCAAAGCCACGTTCGGTTATGTTATCAGCGTGCAGGTCCATGCGGGTGTTCGTGGCGTGATCCGTGTCCCACATGCTGAGGTTAACCATGACGCTTGGGGCTTTGCGAAAAGCCTTTGAGAACACGACGCGGCGGCGCACGATACGGTCGCCCTTGCCGGTCCACATATCACCCCCGGGCTGAAAGTCAGAGAACAAGACAAGCTCGCCCTGTTCTATCCCGAGTGTATGGCTGTCAAAGCGTTTCATGGGCGGCTTTCGTTAACGGGTTCGGCTGGTCCGCCGAAAATACTGACTATTCGTAAACAATAGGAAAACGAAAAAGGCCCCGCAACCGAATGCGAGGCCTTTGATCATTTTGTCATCGGTGTGATCAGCTTGCCGTGATGCCGATCTCGCCACCCATTGCGATGATGTCTGCCAGTGTTTTGGCAGCAGCATCAGTTGCATCCGGGCCAGCAGCGTCGCGGGCCGCAGTTGCGTCTGCAACCATGCCGTCGATGTCTGCTTGTGTGACGTCTTCACGCAAGATCGCACGTTCCGCCAGCACGGATGTGCCGTTGGGTGAAATCTCGGCGAAACCGCCAGTCACGAGGTATTGGCGCGTCCCTTCGGGACCCGTGGCTGTCAGAACACCGGGGCGCAGAGAGGTGATGGTTGAGGCGTGATCGGCCATAACCGTCATGTCTCCATCCGCACCTGGGATCTGGACCTCGGTCACACCGAACGACGCGAGGCGACGTTCGGGGCTGACTAGGTCGAATTGCATGGTGTCTGCCATATCTTAGGCCGCCTCTGCTGCCATTTTTTCGGCTTTTGCGATCACTTCGTCGATGCCTCCAACCATGTAGAAGGCGCCTTCTGGCAAGTGATCGTATTCACCGGCAACAACCGCTTTGAACGACGAGATTGTGTCTTCGAGAGGCACCTGAACACCGGGTGAGCCGGTGAACACTTCCGCAACGTCGAATGGCTGTGACAAGAAGCGCTCGATCTTACGGGCACGTGCAACAGTCAGTTTGTCGTCTTCGGAAAGCTCGTCCATGCCGAGAATCGCGATGATGTCTTGCAGCGCTTTGTAGCGTTGCAGGGTTTGCTGCACTTCGGCTGCAACCGCGTAGTGCTCTTCGCCTACAACAGCAGGGTCGAGAATACGTGATGTCGAGTCGAGTGGGTCAACCGCTGGGTAGATGCCTTTTTCCGAGATCGCGCGGTTAAGAACCGTTGTCGCATCAAGGTGAGCAAATGACGTAGCCGGCGCAGGGTCGGTAAGGTCATCCGCAGGCACGTAAATCGCTTGCACAGACGTAATTGAGCCTGATTTTGTTGATGTAATGCGTTCCTGCATCTGACCCATGTCAGTTGCGAGTGTTGGCTGATAACCCACCGCAGAAGGAATACGGCCCAGAAGCGCAGACACCTCGGAACCCGCTTGTGTGAAGCGGAAGATGTTGTCGACGAAGAACAGAACGTCTGTACCGGATTGGTCACGGAACTGCTCGGCCATTGTCAGACCTGACAGGGCAACACGCATACGCGCACCGGGAGGCTCGTTCATCTGACCGTAAACGAGGGCCACTTTGGACTTCGTCAGGTCGTCTGCGTTGATAACGCCGGATTCGATGAATTCGTAGTAAAGGTCGTTACCTTCACGTGTACGCTCGCCCACACCCGCAAACACGGAGTAGCCAGAGTGCACTTTCGCGATGTTGTTAATGAGCTCTTGGATGAGAACTGTTTTACCAACGCCCGCACCGCCGAACAGACCAATTTTACCACCCTTGGAGTATGGCGCCAAAAGGTCGATGACCTTGATGCCTGTCACGAGGATTTCCGACGCTGTTGACTGCTCGGAGAACTCGGGCGCTTCAGCGTGGATGGAACGTGTTTCAGAGGCGCCGATTGGGCCTTTTTCGTCGATTGGCTCGCCCACAACGTTCATGATGCGACCAAGTGTTGCGTCGCCTACGGGCACAACAATGGACGCACCTGAGTCGGTAACGGCCTGACCACGAACGAGGCCTTCTGTTGCGTCCATCGCGATGGTGCGCACTGTGTTTTCACCAAGGTGCTGAGCCACTTCGAGGACCAGCGTCTTGCCGTTGTTGTCTGTTTCCAGCGCGTTGAGGATCTGGGGAAGAGCGTCCTCAAACTGCACGTCGACAACGGCGCCAATCACCTGCGTGATTTTGCCTTTTGCATTTGCCATGTGTCTATTCTCCGGTTCTTAGAGCGCTTCCGCGCCCGAAATAATTTCGATCAATTCATTGGTAATCACAGCTTGGCGTGATCGGTTGAACTGAATGGTCAGTTTGTCGATCATCTCGCCGGCGTTGCGGGTTGCGTTATCCATTGCGGACATCCGCGCACCTTGCTCTGACGCGCCATTTTCCAGCAAAGCGCTGAAGATAGCAGTTGCCACACCACGAGGCAGAAGGTCGGCCAAGATGGCTTCTTCTGAGGGTTCGTAGTCATAGAGCGTTGCATCGCCGCCCGCCTCATTCGCTGTGTCAAAAGAAGCAGGAATGATTTGTTTCGCCGTAGGGATTTGTGTGACGACGTTTTGGAATTCCGCGAAAAAGATCGTTGCAACGTCAAACTCACTCGCGTCGAAGCGTGTCAGAATGTCTTGTGCAACACCTTGAGCATCGCCGTAGCCCACGCGTTTGACTTCAGACAAGTCAACGTGGCCCACGAAATGATCACTCAAATCGCGTTTCAGAGCGTCACGCCCTTTTTTACCAACGGTCAGGATTTTGACAGTTTTGCCCTCAGCAACCAGCTTTTGTGCGTGACCGCGCGCCAGTTTCGAGATGTTGCCGTTAAACCCACCGCACAGGCCACGTTCAGCCGTCATCACCACCAGCAGGTGGGTTTGATCGCTTCCGGTGCCAGACAGCAGCTTGGGCGCACTATCAGAGCCACCCACGGATGCCGCGAGCCCAGCCATCACGGCGTTAAACCGTTCTGTGTAAGGGCGCGAAGCTTCGGCTGCTTCTTGGGCCCGCCGCAGTTTTGCGGCGGCCACCATTTGCATAGCCTTTGTGATCTTGCGGGTCGATTTGACCGACTCGATCCTGTTTTTAAGGTCCTTAAGACTTGGCATTGCCTTGTCTCTCCTTAAGCGAAGTCAGCGGCGTAAGCGTCGAGTGCGGCGCTGATTTTGTCCGCAGCTTCACCTTTGATTTTTGGATCTTCTTTTGTGATCCAGTCTAGCAAGTCAGCTTTTTCGCTGCGCAGGTAAGCCAAAAGGCCTGCCTCGTAACGAGGAACGTCTTTGACAGCGACTTTGTCGAGGTAGCCTTTGGTACCTGCAAAGATGACGCAGACGATTTCGGCGTTTGTCAAAGGTGCGTACTGTGGTTGCTTCATCAGCTCAGTCAGGCGTGCACCACGGTTCAGCAACTGCTGTGTGGCCGCATCCAGATCGGAACCGAACTGTGCGAAGGCTGCCATTTCACGGTACTGAGCAAGCTCGAGTTTAACCGGACCAGCAACTGATTTCATTGCGTTTGTTTGCGCAGCTGAACCAACACGAGACACGGACAGACCAGTGTTAACCGCAGGGCGAATACCTTGGAAGAACAAGTCTGTTTCAAGGAAGATCTGACCGTCGGTGATGGAAATCACGTTGGTTGGAATAAACGCAGAAACGTCACCACCTTGGGTTTCAATGATCGGCAGCGCCGTCAAAGAACCTGAACCGTTGTCTTCGTTCAATTTGCATGAACGCTCAAGCAGACGGGAGTGAAGGTAGAAAACGTCACCTGGGTACGCTTCACGTCCTGGTGGACGACGAAGAAGAAGTGACATTTGACGGTATGACACAGCTTGCTTGGACAAATCATCATAGATGATCAGCGCGTGCTTGCCGTTGTCACGGAAGTATTCTGCCATCGCAGTCGCAGCATATGGTGCGAGGAACTGCATTGGAGCAGGCTCGGACGCTGTAGACGCAACAACGATAGAATATTCGATCGCACCAGTTTCTTCGAGCTTCTTAACAAGCTGAGCAACTGTTGAACGCTTTTGGCCAACAGCAACGTAGATGCAGAAAAGCTTCTCGCTGTCGTCTTTTGCGGCGTCGTTGTAGACTTTTTGGTTAAGAACAGCGTCGAGAGCGACGGCTGTTTTACCTGTCTGACGGTCACCAATGATCAGCTCACGCTGGCCACGGCCGATCGGGATCATCGCATCCACAGATTTCAGACCAGTCGCCATTGGCTCGTGAACTGATTTACGCGGGATAATGCCAGGCGCTTTTACGTCTGCAACGCGGCGCTCGGAGCCTTTGATTGGGCCTTTGCCGTCAAGTGGGTTGCCAAGCGCGTCAACAACGCGGCCGAGCAGTGCGTCACCAGCAGGCACGTCCACGATGGACTTTGTGCGCTTAACAATGTCGCCTTCTTTAATGTCACGGTCAGAACCGAAGATAACAACACCAACGTTGTCGGCTTCAAGGTTCAGGGCCATCCCCATGATGTTACCTGGGAATTCAACCATCTCACCGGATTGAACGTTGTCCAGACCATAGACGCGGGCAATACCGTCACCTACGGAAAGAACACGGCCAACTTCGGCCACTTCTGCTTCTTGACCAAAGTTCTTGATCTGGTCCTTCAGGATCGCAGAGATTTCTGCAGCTTGGATACCCATTTATCCGACCTCTTTCATGGAGTTTTGGAGTGCATCGAGCTTGGATTTGACCGACGTGTCGATCATCTTCGAGCCGACTTTAACGACAAGACCGCCGATGAGGCTTTCATCAACGGTCGCATTGAATGTGACAGTCTTACCAACACTGGCTTTCAGCGTTTTCGCAAGTTTGTCCGCTTGGGTCTTTGTCAGAGCTTTCGCTGTAACAACCTCGGCGGTCACTTCGCCTTTGTCTTGCGCGATGATTTCGCGCAGGCGGGTCACCAATTGTGGCAACACGAACAAACGGCGCTTAGTGGCCATCAAGTTCAACGTGTTGGACACTGTTGGAGACAATTTCATTTTCTTGGCAAGGGCAACAATGGCGCCTGCCTGCTCTTCGCGGCTGATCATGGGCGAGGAGATAAGGTTGCTAAAGTCGTCTACCGCCAGCGCATCTGTCAGCGATGCAAGGTCGGTTTCGAGTGCTTTAACTTTCTTACCCTCTTTGGCAATTTCAAAAACTGCCGTGGCATAGCGGTCTGCAATACCCATTGAGATCGAAGCTGGTTCTGACACGTCCACCCTTCCGATGTCTTAGGCCGCCTATTCGGTGGAAGCTCCACACCCCAGGCAGCGATTGATGGCGCACCGTGTGGTACGCCCAGAGATCAACCGGGGGATAGCAGAGCCTCTCACACCTCGCAACACCTCTCGGCGATCAATGAAAAACAAGAATATCAATATATTTCAATGACTTAGCCAAAGAATGCGCCCCTGCGGCGAATGTTCGCGTTAACATTTTAGCGGATTTATCGGTGTTTTTGGGTAGTTCAGGCCGGAATTTGTCGGCATCCGACGCCGCAAAGTCGTTTATACGGGCTTCGGGACGGGTCGAGCGATTCCATCTAACGCCTTGAGGCGCGATTTCACTTTGTCTTTTGTCGCCGTGCCGCGCGGTGCATAAACCTGCTTTGAGACCTCCAACATGATCGCCCCACCTGCCATGCCCACGGGCATCTGACTTCCGATGCGCTCAAACACGGGCGCTGTCTTGCGCCAGACCCGTTTTGCCGATGGCGGTTGGTAGAGAGTAGTCAGGTGACGCTCTGGTACAAAGCCGTGCTGTTTCACCTGCGCCTCAAGCTGGCCAAGCGTGTAGGGGCGCCCATAGCCGAACGGTGTGCGGTCACGACGCGACCAAAGCCCCGCACGATTGGGCACCACCAAGATCATCCGCCCCCCCGGCCCTAAAACGCGGTGCGCTTCTGAGAGCAATTCGGACGGGCGCTCAGATGTTTCCAGCCCGTGCATCATCACCAGCTTATCAGCAACGCCCGTATCCAAGGGCCACGCCGTTTCATCACACAGCACAGACACATTGGGCATACCCGCAGGCCATGCCATCACCCCCTGCGGACCGGGCATCAGGCCAATCACACGGCGCGCATCCGCAAGATACGGACGCAGCAAAGGCACCGCAAAGCCGAAACCCACAACAGTTTGACGTTTGGCCTCGGGCCACATTTGCAGCAGCTTGCCACGCACAGCCGCCTGCGCCGCGCGCCCCAACTGGCTGCGGTAATAAAAGGTTTTCAGATCAAGCACGTCTAAATGCATTGCAGCGCGGCCTCTGAAAGATACGTTAGGCAGACCAGCGGCCCTGCCCACACGAATAAGCTACCTGCGAGAGTTACAGATATTATGACCAAAAACCAGCCATCCAACGAAATCGCTTTTCATGTCACCACACGCGGCGCGTTGGAGGTTGTGATGATCCACACGCGGGTCGACCCAAGCGTGTTCCGCGTCAATGATAACTATGCGTTTTTGATCCACAACGCCGCCACTGGCAGCACCACGCTTATTGATGCGCCCGAAGCCGCGCCCATTATGACCGTTTTGAACGACCGTGGGTGGGGGCTTGAGCATATTGTGATCACACACCACCACAACGATCACGTGGAAGGGCTGGCCGAGCTGGTAGCCGCCTTTGGCAGTAAAGTAGTGGGCAACGCCGCTGATGCGCACCGCCTGCCACCGCTTGATATAACCGTTAACGCCGGTGCAGAGATAGTGTTGTCAGACGCGCGCTGTCACATCATTGATGTCCCGGGGCACACGGTGGGGCATATCGCCATTCACGCACCGGACGCTGAATGCGTCTTTACTGCCGATAGTTTAATGACGTCGGGCTGCGGACGTTTGTTTGAAGGAACGCCCGCGCAGATGTGGGACAGCATGCAACGCCTGCGCGCACTTCCAGATCATACGTGGGTTTGTTCGGGCCATGAATATACGCAAGCCAATCTGGCTTTTGCCCTGACCATTGAGCCCAAAAACGAAGCGCTGCACGCCCTTGCTGAACGGGTCAGCGCAAAGCGTGCCAAGGGGCTGCCCACCGTGCCATCACGTTTAAGTGAGGAAAAAGAGACCAACCCATATCTGCGCGCGGACTTGCAAGTGTTGGCTGGCGCCATAAATATGAATGGAGCAGCCGCGGCGGACGTCTTTGCAGAAGTGCGCCAACGCAAAGATAACTTTTAACCACCCCACCCCGTTAACCCGCTTGGTTTTTCGCGGAGCACTGCTTTGGGCTGTGCCCGACTGACGAATTGCCGCCAAATCGTGCCGATTTCAGTAAATTTCCTGAAATCTGAGCGAAAAGTGAAAGAAACTCCTTGAAGGTTCGTAAAATCAAGCGAACTTTAACAGTATTAGGCCACGGCAAGATGTGGGTGCGCGTATTCCCGACGTATCCAGTCTGACCCTAGAAGACCGAAAGGACACGAACGTGCCATCATTTTCGACCTCTCTTGAGCAAGCAATCCATCAGGCGCTGGCCACGGCCAACGCGAACAACCACGAGTTGGCCACCCTTGAGCACTTGTTGTTGGCACTTGTGGACGAGCCGGACGCTGCGAAGGTCATGAAGGCGTGCAGTGTGGACCTCGAAGCGCTGAGCAAAACGCTTACCGACTTTATTGACGACGACCTGTCGACCCTTGTCACAGATGTTGAAGGTTCTGAGGCCGTGCCGACAGCCGCGTTTCAGCGGGTGATCCAGCGCGCAGCGATCCATGTGCAATCATCGGGCCGGACCGAAGTGACAGGCGCCAATGTTTTGGTGGCGATTTTTGCAGAACGCGAAAGCAACGCCGCCTACTTCCTGCAGGCGCAAGACATGACACGCTACGACGCGGTGAACTTCATCGCACACGGCGTTGCAAAAGACCCTGCCTATGGTGAGGACCGCGGTCCCAAAGGCTCGACCGATTTGGAAGAAGAAGCCCAAGGCGTCACAGATGGCGACACCAAAGAAAGTGCGCTTGATAAATACTGTGTAGATTTGAACGTGAAGTCGCGCAAAGGCGATGTTGATCCGCTGATCGGACGCGCCCACGAAGTTGAGCGATGCATTCAGGTATTGTGCCGCCGCCGCAAGAACAACCCGCTGTTGGTGGGCGATCCGGGCGTTGGTAAAACTGCCATTGCAGAGGGCTTGGCCTATAAGATTGTCAGCGGTGAGACCCCCGATGTGTTGTCAAACACGATTATCTATTCGCTTGATATGGGCGCGCTGCTTGCGGGCACACGCTACCGTGGTGACTTTGAAGAGCGTCTGAAAGCCGTGATGAGCGAGCTGGAAGATCACGATGACGCAGTGCTGTTTATCGATGAAATCCACACAATTATCGGCGCGGGCGCGACCTCGGGCGGTGCGATGGATGCGTCAAACCTGCTGAAGCCTGCGCTTGCGGGCGGCAAATTGCGCTGCATGGGATCAACCACCTACAAAGAGTTCCGTCAGCACTTTGAAAAGGACCGCGCTTTGTTGCGCCGGTTCCAGAAGATCGATGTGAACGAGCCAAGTGTGGAAGATGCGATCAAAATCCTAAAAGGCATCAAGCCATACTTCGAGGATCACCACGCCATCAAATACACATCCGAGGCGATCAAATCAGCGGTTGAGCTGTCTGCGCGCTATATTAATGACCGCAAACTGCCCGATAAAGCGATTGACGTGATTGATGAAGCGGGTGCGGCACAGCACCTGTTGGCGGAAAGCAAAAAGCGCAAAACCATTGGTGCCAAAGAGATTGAGGCCGTTGTGGCCAAGATCGCGCGCATTCCGCCAAAGAACGTCAGCAAAGACGACGCAGAAGTGCTCAAAGATCTCGAGACATCGCTGAAACGTGTTGTCTTCGGCCAAGATCCAGCCATCGAGGCGCTTTCCTCGGCGATCAAACTGGCCCGTGCGGGTCTGCGCGAGCCTGAAAAACCCATTGGTAACTACCTCTTTGCGGGCCCAACGGGCGTTGGTAAAACCGAAGTTGCACGCCAATTGGCAGATACCCTAGGCGTTGAGATGCTGCGCTTTGACATGTCTGAGTACATGGAGAAACACGCGATTTCCCGCCTTATCGGGGCGCCTCCCGGATACGTGGGCTTTGATCAGGGCGGCATGCTGACAGATGGTGTGGATCAAAACCCGCACTGTGTGTTGCTGCTTGATGAGATCGAAAAAGCGCACCCCGATGTGTTCAACATTTTGCTACAGGTCATGGACCACGGCAAATTGACTGACCACAACGGCCGCGCGACAGACTTCCGCAACGTGATCTTGATCATGACATCCAACGCGGGTGCGTCAGATCAGGCCCGCGCGCCGATGGGCTTTGGTCGTGATCGCCGCGAGGGCGAGGACACCGCAGCAATCGAACGGATGTTCACGCCTGAATTCCGCAACCGTCTTGATGCGGTGGTGGCCTTCGCGCCGCTTGGCAAAGAAGTAATCAGCCAAGTAGTTGAGAAGTTTGTACTACAACTTGAAGCACAACTGATGGACCGCAACGTCACGATTGAGCTGACCCCGGCGGCGGCTGAATGGCTGGGCGACAAAGGCTATGACGAGAAGATGGGCGCGCGTCCGCTGGGCCGTGTGATCCAAGAGCACATCAAAAAGCCCCTCGCCGAAGAGTTGCTGTTTGGTAAGCTGCTGAAAGGCGGCGTCGTGAAAGTTGGCGTCAAGAAAGGCGAGTTGGACATTCGCATCGAAGAGCCTGCAAAAGCGCAGATTGGTAGTAAAAAGCCGCCTCTTCTGACCGCAGACTAAGCGCGCCAGATATGCGTACACGACCAGATTGAGGGCCACATGAAGCCATCTACGATACGTTAACTGAAAGGGGCTGCCCACGCGGCCCCTTTCGTTTGTGCCGCATCACTTGCCATAGCAAGCGACGCCGCAGCTGAGTTCACGATCGACTTACCGATCGCCTGCACTTTGGGTGAGGACTGTTATATCCAACAATTCGTTGATCGCGACCCAAGTGACGAAGTCATGGATTTCACCTGCGGTAGCCTCAGCTACGACACACATAAAGGTACGGATTTCGCACTTCCGACATTGCGCGATCTGACAAGCGGCGTAGATGTTTTGGCAGCAGCAGCCGGCCGTGTCCAAGCCGTGCGTGACGGCATGCCAGATCAGATTGCCACTGCAGAAAATAGCGCCACGTTTGCGGACCGTGAATGCGGTAACGGCGTGGTTATTGAACATCAAAACGGGTGGAGTACGCAGTATTGTCACCTTAAACGTGGCTCGCTTGCCGTGCGCGAAGGCGACACGGTTGATGCAGGTACCGTCCTTGGGCAAGTGGGGCTAAGCGGCAACACGCAATTCCCACACCTGCATTTTTCGGTTCGTAAAAACGGACAAGTTATTGATCCGTTCAATGCACAAACTGCAGACACACTCGACACTGCCTGCACACAGACACCCGCCAAAACCTTGTGGCGTGATGCCCCCACCTATGAACCCGCCGGCTTGATCAACGCGGGCTTTTTGGGCGGGTTACCCGAGTATGACGCCGTCAAAGCAGGGAATGCCACACAAACAGACTTTAGCATCACCCAAGAGGCTATCGTGCTTTGGGGCTTTGCCTTTGGGGTTCAGCGCGGCGATGTGATGGCCCTGAACATAAATGGCCCCGCAGGTGAAATCTTGGGTCACACCACGCTGTTCAAACGCACCCAAGCCCAAGCGAGGCGCGCGGCGGGCAAACCGCTACGCGGTGTTGGCTGGCCACGTGGCACCTATGAAGGAACCGTCACTCTTACCCGCGCGAGCCGCGTCATTCAGAAAACCGTAACGCAAATGCGCGTCGAATAGACGGTTATTTTTCAGTAAGCTTCAACTCAATCCGGCGGTTCTGCGCGCGCGCTGCATCTGTGTCGGCAGGGTTCACAGGTTGGAATTGCCCAAAGCCATTGGCCGCCAAACGGTCCGGCGGCAGGCCCAGAAAGTTCACCATATAAAGCACCACGGACAAGGCACGTGCTTGACTGAGTTCCCAGTTGTTGCTGAATTCGCCCAGCCCAGAAAGCGGGATGTCATCTGTGTGCCCGTCGACGCGGATCACCCAATCAATCCCATCAGGGATGTCGCCCGCAATGTCGCGAAGGATGCGCGCAACTTTGGCGATTTCTGCCTCGCCGTCCGCTGACAAATCCGCTTGGCCTTGGGCGAACAGAACCTCGGACGAAAACACAAAACGGTCCCCTTCGATGCGCACGCCGTCTTGACCATCAAGAAGGTCGCGAAGCTGCGCAAAAAAGTCTGACCGGTATTTGGCAAGATCAACGGCCTCGGCCTCAAGACGTTTGCGTTCAGCCTCTTCAAGACGGCGGCGCTTGCGCTCCTCGGTAGCGGCACGAGCGAGTGCTGCGTTCAGGTTTTGGCCCAACGTTTGAATTTGAATATCGGCCTGCGCATCGGCTTCGGCGGCCGCATCCAGAATACCTTGCAACGAGGAAAGCTGACTGCGCAGCTCACCAATTTGCTGGTTGAGTAGCGTGATCTTGCGTTGATCTTCAGCAGACTGCGCCTCAACAAGCGAAAGCTCCTCATTGGCTTCGGCTAAAAGAGCGGCACGTTGTTGCGCCTCTGTCAGGCGAAGGGCTGCTTCGTTTTCAGCCGCAAGCTTGGCCGCCAAAAGCGCGCTTAACTCTGCTTGCACAGAAGCCGTATCCGCATCCACACGGTCCTGCAGCGCACCCAGTTCTGCATCCGTTTGTTCCAGATCAAGCAAAGCTTGGGCCAAGCGCGCGTTCAGATCATCGCGGGTCTCTTGGGTCGCGGCCAGCAATGTCAGGGTGTCTTCGGCCTCTTGGCGCTTAGCCTCAAGAGCCAATGTGGTCGCGGTTAGCTCGTCTTGTGCCGTTGCAAGCCTTGCACGCAGCGCCGCTGCCGCCTGCGCATCTGCGATACGGGCAATTTCAGCATCGCTTAGTTCTTGCTGTGCATCCGTCAGGGCCTGTTCAGTCTGGCTGAGCAGGGCTATCGTCTCGGTATTTTCGGCGCGCAAATCCGCGATTAACGCTTCGAGGGCTTCGAGGCGCGCAGCAGCCAAACGGGCGGCCTGCTCGCCTGCACTGATTTCATCACGCGCCGCAGCCAATGCCAGATCAAGCGCTTCTTTATCTGACAGAATTTGCGCATTTTCACCCTGAAGTGCAGTAATTTGCGCCTGTGTCTGGGACTGCTGTACCAAAAGGGCGGCAACTTGGGCCTCAAAGTCGCGGATGCGTGCATCACGGGCGTCGATATCATCCTCAGCTTGGGAAAGTGTGGCGCGCAAACTCCCCAACTCAACACGCAGATCATCGCGCTGACTGGTCGCCAGACCCAAAGCCGCCGACAACGCGCCAACTTCTGCGCCCAATTCACTTAACTCGTTTTCTTGGCCTGTAATCGTCTCACGCAGGACCGCCTGGACCACCATGAAAATGGTCAGCACGAACATCAACACAAGCAAAAGCGCCGTCATCGCATCCACGAACCCCGGCCAGATCGAGGCTTGGATACCGTTTCTGCGTTGCGCCAGCGCCATGTTTAAGTACCGTCCTCAGCAGCGATTGCACGCGCGATGGTGTTGGTCAAACGCGCCAGATCACCACGAATTTCGGCCGTTGTTTCAAGACGACCAGCGGTAATTTCTTCAACCAACCGCAATAGTTGCACATCAATCGAGCGCAAGCGCATCCGCGCCTCAGCATCAAGGCCTTCGCCACCGCCGCCCCCTTGGACAAGTTGCGCAAGAAGGCGATCTTGGCCATCCGCCACGCGCAAAAGGGCATCGCGGGTGTCATCGCCGGTTTCCATGCGGGTAGCGAGCTTCGTCATTGTCGTGGCCAGATCGCCGATCTGTCCTTCAAGCGTTGTGCGGCTGGCTTCAGAGCCCGCCATCAATTCCCGCAGACCGTCCATCTGATTAGACATGTGTTCAAGCACGCTGGCCATGAAGTTTTGCTCGGCGCTGCTGTCCCCGTCTGCTGCGGAAAACGACAGACGTGTGATGGATGATAGCCATTCCTCAAGCTCGCGATAGAAGCGATTTTGACCGTGACTGGCAAACAATTCCAGCAAACCCACAATCAAGGATCCACCAAGCCCCAAAAGCGAAGACGCAAACGCCACGCCCATGCCGGACAACTGGCTATCAAGGCCTGACATCAAGCGATTGAACATATCAACGCCTGCCTCGCCCTCGGTGGGTTGCAGACCGCGAATTGTCTCAACCAAAGCAGGCACAGTGGTTGCAAGACCGTAAAACGTTCCCAAAAGGCCAAGGAAGACCAATGTGTTAGTAATGTAGCGGGTCATCTCCCGCTCTTCACCAATGCGACTTTCGACAGAATCCAAAATAGATCGTGCAGACGTGGTTGAAATGCTCGTTTCGGCTTTGCGCGAGCCCAACAGAGCCGCCAGAGGTGCCATCAGCAAAGGCGGCTTGGCAATGTTCGCGCCGGGGCGGTTTTGGGCAAATCCTTCGATAAACTGCACGGAGGCGGCCAGTTGGTAGACTTGGTAAAAACAGGCAAACACCCCCACGACGAAAACCAATAGGATGAAGCCGTTAAGGTAGAGGTTCGATAAAAACACCGGCAAAATGCGCGGCAGTGCCAAGTAAAGACCAACGCCGACCAAACCCAGTGCAATAAGCATCATAATGACCTGCCGGAACGGCTGGCTGAAATACGGCGTTACTTGGCGGGTTGAGATATCCATGTGCCTGTCCCTGACCATTTGCGGCTCTTGAGCCTGATCATAGACCTGCCAAAAGAGTAAAGCAAAGTGTTAACGCTTAATCTCGCAGACACGCGCAGAAAGCCATTTCAGATCCTCATCACGCAAACCAAGGCTTTCGAGATGGCTGTAGGTGTTGTGCAAATATTCACAATTCGGGCCGCGACCGCCGGTGCTTCGGGCGATGATCTGCGCTTGGGTCTCAAGGCTTAGATCAGCGCAATATTGTACGTGGGTCGGATCGATGATGTAGCTAACCGCCTTTACCGTGCGCCCGTCCCGCAAACTGACCTCAATCCAGTCTTCATAATAGGCCGAACTGACCAACTCGCGTTCGCGCAGCATGTCCAAAACCACATCATTTGGGTCCGCCGAGCGCAGCGCAACGCCTTCGCAGCTTGCCCCATCTTTTGCATCAAGTGCCAAGACAAGACCTGGTTGCGCAACGGTGCCACGGTGATGAATTGACGACATACAAAACGACCGTGCAAACCCCGACACCTGTCCGACGTGTTGTTCTGCCACGTTAAAGCCCGGGTTCCACACCAGTGACCCGTATGCGAAAACCCAAAGCGCATCGTCGTTCATCATGCCTAGCCCTTTTCGTATTGGCTCTGTAAACACTGGCACAGCACAAGATGCAACGAAGGGAACATAAGATGCGTTGGATTATTGGGGCATGCCTTGCAGCGGCCGTATTGTGGGCAGGCTATTGGTTTGTTGGATCAACCGCAGCAGAACGCAGCGCCAAAGCGTGGTTCGCCGATCGCAGCGCCCAAGGTTGGGTGGCCGACTATGACAGCATCGAAACCCGCGGGTTTCCGTCTCGCTTTGACACCACGATCAATACACTTGAACTAGCTGATCCGCGTACCGGCTGGGCATGGAGCGCGCCGTTCTTTCAGGTGTTCGCCCTGTCCTACAAGCCCAATCACATCATCGCCGTTTGGCCTAATGAGCAGACCATCGCCACGCCGCTGGCGCGCGCAAACATCACCGCCGAGGACATGCGGGCAAGTGCGGTCTTTTTGCCTGATACGGCCCTTACGCTTGATAGTGCGACTTTCACGTTTGACGGGCTTGAAGCAGCGGGCAACGGCGGTGCCGTAACGCAGATCACCAACGGCACTGTATCTGTGCGGCGCGCGGCGAACGCAGAGCTTACCCGTGATTTTTATGCACAACTCAAGGACGTCACCCTGCCCGATGCCCTGCGGGCACAATTGGACCCTGCGGATGTTTTGCCGCAGATCATCGAAGGGCTAACCATCGATGTGACCGCCAGTTTTGACGCCGAATGGAACCGCTTTGCAATTGAACAAGCGCGTCCACAACCGACCTCAATTAATCTGAACCTGTTGGCCGTAAGTTGGGGCGGGCTTGATCTGCGGGCGGCGGGTGATGTGACCCTTGATGGCGACGGCGTCCCGACAGGAGAGATACAACTAAAGGCAACCAATTGGCGCGAAATGCTGAAAGTGGCCGAGAACTCTGACATGGTGCCACAAGGCGTGTTGCCATTTATCGAGCGGGGTCTTGAGATGCTGGCGGGTCTGTCAGGTAATACCGCAACCCTCGACGTGCCCGTGACATTCCGCAACGGAAACGTGGCCATCGGCCCCTTCCCCATCGGCCCTGCCCCGCGCATCAGATTGCGCTAGACGGCCCCTGAAACGGGTACAAAACACACGCAGCGCGGCTTAATCCTTGGTCGCGTTGCGTCCGAAGTTCGGGACATCCACGTCTTGACCTGCTTCCAAAATACCACGGCGGATCGCACGCGTGCGCGTGAAATAGTCGTGCAAATGATCACCGTCGCCCGTGCGAATTGCACGCTGAAGCGCGAAAAGCTCTTCGGTAAAGCGGCCCAAAATCTCAAGCGTGGCTTCTTTGTTGTTCAGAAACACGTCCCGCCACATAGTCGGATCAGAGGCCGCGATCCGCGTGAAATCCCGAAAACCCGTGGCTGAATAATTGATTACTTCCTGTTCGGACACCCGTTGCAAATCATCGGCCACACCGACCATCGTGTAAGCAATCAGGTGCGGCGCATGGGACGTGACGCACAGAACCAGATCATGGTGATCTGCATCCATCGTATCGACTTTACTGCCCATCTTTTCCCAAAGCTCAGACAGTTTTGCGACCGCATCTGCGTCAGTATTTTCATCCGCGGGCACAATCAAACACCAGCGGTTGTCAAAAAGTTCAGAAAACCCTGATGTAGGGCCAGACCGCTCTGTTCCGGCCAACGGGTGGGCGGGCACAAAATGGACATTGCTTGGCAAATGCGGACCAACCGCATCAATCACCGCGCGCTTAACTGAACCCACGTCACTGACCGTTGCGCCCGCCATCAAATAGGGGGCGATGTCTTTGGTCACCTGCTCCATCGCGCCGACTGGCACGCATAAAACAACAAGATCCGCGTCCTTAACGGCCTCTGCAGCGCTATCGCACACGCGGTCGCATAGGCCAATCTCTCGGGCCGTATCTCGGGTCTCGGCTGAGCGCGCGTAGCCCGTCACCTCAGCGGCAAGTCCGCTGCGCTTCATCGCCCAAAACATTGACGATGCGATCAGGCCCAACCCAATCAACGCCACGCGGTTGTAGACCGGGCCGCTCATTGGGAGGCGTCCTTGAACGCACGCACGGCATGGACAACGCGGCGGCACGAAGCCTCATCACCCACGGTAATGCGCAAACAGTTGGGCAACTTGTAACCTGCTACGCGACGCACTAGCAAACCTTGTGATTTCAGATAGTCATCACACGCGTTCGCCTCGGCCTCGGATGCAAAGCGCGCCAGCACAAAGTTCGCAGTCGATGTATCAGAGGGCACACCCAACTCCGCCAACCCTTCGGCCAACCACGCGCGCCACTTGGTATTTTCGGTGCGGCATTTCTCAACATATTCCACATCGCGCACGGCAGCCTCGGCGGCGGCAAGCGCAGGGTTGGACAAATTGAAAGGCCCCCGCACACGGTTCAGCACATCAATAATGTCTTTCGGCCCATACCCCCACCCAACGCGCAATCCGCCAAGGCCATAAAGCTTTGAAAAAGTGCGGGTCATGAAGACATTTGTCCGCGTCGCCGCAAGTGCCGCACCGCCGTCATAGCCCTCAACGTATTCGGCATAGGCGCCGTCAAGCACCAGTAGGCAATTCGACGGGATACCATCTGCAAGACGGCGGACTTCGGCCCCGGAAATCATTGTGCCCGTGGGGTTATTCGGATTTGCAATAAATACGAGCCGCGTGCGCGGGGTGATCCCCGCCAAAAGCGCATCCACATCTGTGACACGCTCACGTTCGCGCACTTCAACGGGGGTCGCACCGGCGGCAAGCGCGCTAATGCGGTACATAGAAAAGCCGTGCTCTGTATACAGCACCTCGTCGCCGGGGCCGGCGTAGGCGTTGCACAAAAAGCTGATAATCTCGTCACTTCCCACACCACAAATGATCTGCTCTGCCTCAAGCTGGTGCACTTCGGCGATGGCATTGCGCAGGCTGGCGTGATCCGTGGACGGGTAGCGGTGCAGATTGCCTGCCTCGAGGACCAATGCCTCGCGGGCGCTGTCGGGCGGGCCAAAGGGATTTTCGTTCGATGACAGCTTTACCACATTGCTAAGCCCTTCAACATGTGAAGCGCCGCCTTGATACAAAGCGATATCCATAATCCCTTGTTGTGGCGTCAAATCTGTCATGGCCGTGTCTCCTTCGAGGCAGTGATAACGGGGCTAAGTCGACTGTGCAAAAACAAAAAGGCCGCGGAGGATGTCCCCCGCGGCCTTTCGAATGAATATGCGTCAGAATTAGTTCTGTGCGTAGTATTCGATAACGAGGTTTGGTTCCATTTGCACTGGATATGGCACGTCAGACAAGCCAGGTGTGCGCACGAATGTTGCAGTCATTTTTGTATGATCAACATCCATGTAGTCAGGAACATCACGCTCGGTCAAAGCAACAGCTTCGAGCAAGGCAACCATTTGCTTTGAACGATCACGCACTTCGATAACGTCACCTTCTTTAACACGGTAGGAAGGGATGTTCACTTTTTTGCCGTTCACACGAACGTGGCCGTGGTTCACGAACTGGCGTGCAGCAAAGACGGTCGCTACGAATTTCGCGCGATACACAACAGCATCCAAGCGGCGCTCGAGAAGACCGATCAGGTTTTCGCCTGTGTCGCCTTTTACACGTGCAGCTTCAACATAGATGCGTTTGAATTGCTTTTCTGTCAGGTCGCCGTAGTAACCTTTCAGTTTCTGCTTGGCGCGCAACTGAAGACCGAAGTCAGACAGTTTACCCTTACGGCGTTGACCGTGCTGGCCGGGGCCATATTCACGACGGTTAACGGGGGATTTTGCGCGGCCCCAGATGTTTTCGCCCATGCGACGATCGATTTTGTACTTGGCAGACGTGCGTTTGGTCACGGCTGTTCTCCTTCTGTTGTAGCGCTTGCGCGCGTGAAGGGCGTTGTCCTTTGGTCACCCATTTGGGCTTCCCGACAGGCATCCCCTTGCGAGGGCCACCAACACCAATGGAGCCGCGCTTATACGGCAGTGAACGGAGCTGTCAACACCTTCGCTCTGGCCTGTGTGCTAAGCGCGTTTGGCGATGTCATGGCTTAACACCGCAACATCAGAGCGGCTTAAGCAACGGCGCGCAGATGGGCCATAATTTTCGGGGGTATCACGCAGCTCAGCAAAGCGGTCAAAAAGCACGTCGCGCTGGTCTTGCGCGATCTGGTTGAGGTCTGTTTGCGCAGGATGGAAGCTTTCCACCTCAAGCCCGTTTGCCCAAATGATCTGATGCTGCTCAAACATCAAGTGACTGTAGAAAACCTCGCGCACGGTATGATCTATGAAAATCTTGCTCCCGTTGAGCAGTTCTTTGGCGGGCACCAGCACCTCGGGCGTGTTGAAAAGACGGCGCTCCGCGGCACCGCGCAAAACCAGTTGATGATCGGGTGAGACAAGCAAATCGCGATCCGGAACATCATCGAACATGGCATGCGCGCATATCCTGACGGGCCGCAGATGGGGCATAGCAAACATCCGCGCCCCCGAAATGCGCCGCCCCCCACGCCACACAATAGGTTGCGGGCCGTTGTCTTTGGTTTGCACCAAATCCCCCTCGCCCAGATGCTCAACCGGGACGGGACCTGTTGGCGTGTCGATCAATGTGCCATTGGTAAAGCAAATGACCGCGTCGACTGTGTCACTCAAACGGTTGAAACTGCGCGACGGGGTATGACGCGCCACAACCCAAAGTTCTGCGCGTGGAGGCGGCAGTTCATTCACAAACAATAATAATGGCGCGCGCAGCGTGCGGTCATCTTTGTGACCAGTGGGGATTTCAATGGCCGTGTATCGTTGTGTGCCATTGGTCAGGATAAAATGTGCATCCCGCGCCCTGTCATCAACCCCAGCCAAAGGGTTTCGCGCATTGCTGCCGATCGTAGAAGACCCCAACGCTGCACCGACTAATTTGCGCGCCATTTTGGACGCACGCGCGTGTAAATCCGCCTGCCCTTCGGCCTCGTTCAAAAGTAGGACATCACGGGGGCCGTCCACACGCACGGCCTCGCCAGACCGTGCCCATGCGGACCCCACATGCAATTCGGCCGCAGGTGCGTCCGGCAATCCGTCTACTTCTGTCTGAGCCCAAGAGACTACGAACGCGCCTCGAAAGCTCGTTCCCATAACTCGTTACTCTGCCTCAACTCGTTTTTTATTATTTGAAAGGAATACCACAAGCCGCGTGCACACGGAAGATAAATCAGAGACAAAAAACGTGCGACACTCAAAGCTGTCCTAGACGGAAAAAGGCACAATCTTTTCTGCTGACAGCGCATAGGCAATATCGGCCAGTTGGGTCGACATGGAAGCCGTTCCAAACATACCGATCACGTTGACTGCCTCATACAGCCCCGAGCTTTCGTAAGGGTCAGGCGTAGTGACAAAAACCAGTTGATTGGCGGGCGGCGGCGGCACATGGATGCAAGCCCCCACGAAAGGCACCAAAATAAATGCAGATACCGCACTACCCGAATATTCAATCGGCATAATAAAGCCCGGAATGCGCACGATCTGACCGTTCCAATCCGTGCGCACACCGCTGGATTTGGGTTGCATAGCGCTTGTGGCTATCTCGTCATGATCGATCAGGTTTTGCACCACTGGCGGAATGGCTGCTTGGCCTTTGGGCAAAAGATCGCGCCATTCCAGATCGATATACTCTGCCGCCAGAGCCGCACGCGCACCAAGTGGCAAACTGGCGAGTGCTGCGATCACGGCGCGCCGGTTCGTGAGGCCGCTTACCATTGGTACACCTCCATCGCATCGGCCAATAGCGCGTAGCCCGTTTGTGCCACTTCGGTCTGTTGAATGGCGTGACTGATCTCGCCCGTGGCCCACACAGCTTCCCACAAATCATCGTTGGGCCAAGGGTCTTGTGCTGTCACGAACACCAACTGGTTGGGCGGTGGCGGCGGCACGTGGATGCACGCGCCCACATAGGGAACAAGAACAAATTCGCGGACACCACCGGTGCCAAATTCCAACGGGATAATATAGCCAGGCATACGAATGTAGGCGCCATCAAGGGCGGGGTTTAGCTTGGTTGCATTGCCGTCAAAAACCGGTTGCCATGTGTCGTTTACCGGATCAATGTCGCCTTCCCCAATGATCTCCGAGTAAGGCACCCCCGGCGGGATAAGTTCTTCCCACATGATTTCACGGGCCGCCGCCGCACGCACCACGCTTGGCATCACCGCACTGGCAGCGACCATACCTAACATCTGACGGCGAGACGGGGTTTTCATAAAATAGTGCTCCTAGATCTTCACCATCATACCGTCCGCAACAGACGCGCGATAGGCCCTGATCGCGGGAACGGCGCTCACAATTGCGCCAGCGATTACAACACACAGCACCACAATACCTTCACGAAACGTGGCCGGTTCAATTGCCAACCAAAGGCCAAAGGCCGCGTCAATCATCGGTTGCGCCACCACAAGCCCGCCATACAGCATCACCACGCCAAGCGCTGCGCCTACCGCCGACATCAACGAAGCTTCCAACACCAACAGCCCCACGATGACCCTTGGTCGCGCGCCCATTGCCCGAAAAATTGCCATTTCGCGTCGCCTTTCTGACAGGCTTGAAAAGAGCGTTGCCATCATCCCGATCAACGCCGTTACAATGACCATCGCTGAAACTGCCAGTAGGGCCGTTTCTGCGATGCCCACGATTTGCCAAAGCTCCTGCAGGGCCACGCCCGGCAAAATCGCCAGAAGCGGTTCTTGGGGATATTCATTGATGGCGCGCTGCAGGCCAAAGACCTGAAGACGGCTGTCGGTGCCGATAAGTGCCGCGGTAATTGCTTTAGGTTCCAGATCCATCTGGCGGATCACCGCCTCGGGGGTGGTGGCCGAAGACGTACGCGCGCCGCTTTGCCAATCAACATGAATGGCCTCAATCGCGCGCAGCCCCACAATGACAGTCCGGTCAACGGGGGTGCCTGTTTTCTGCAAAATGCCTGACACCCGAAACGGCAGATCATCATGGCCGCTAAACGATGCCAGCCCGTGTGACACGACAACCGGATAGCCGATGTTATAGCCCAATGCGTCAGCCACATCCGCGCCAAGAACCGTATCGAAAAGGTCCCCCATCAACGTACCTTTTGCCAACTCAAGCCCCCTGCCCGAGCGGTATTTGTAACGCTGGAAAAACGCATCCGTGGTGCCCATCACACGAAACTGCCGGTGACTATCGCCCAAAGAGATTGGCACAATCCAATCAACTTCGGGGCGGGCCAGAATGTCTTGGTAGCTTTGCCACGTCATATTATTGGTGGCGTTGCCAATCCGAAAAACCGAATAGAGCAAAAGCTGAACCGAACCGGAACGTGCACCCACGATCAGATCCGTCCCCGATATGGTGTCGGCAAAGCTGGCCTTGGCACCTGTGCGCACTTTCTCAACGCCTAAGAACAACATGACCGACAGCGCGATGGCCAAAACGGTCATAACTACCGTGACCGCACGGGCGCGCAATGATCCCAAGGCCAGCCGGATAATCATGCGCTGTGCTCCGATTTGGTGGCAGACCGCGTTTTTTGCAGCGGCGCTGGCAAAGCTCGGGCAATGTCGTCCATGTGCAGAACCCGATCAAACATCGGCGCAAGCCGCGCATCATGGCTAACCATCATAACGGCGGAATTATGCGTGCGGGCCTGATCGAACAACAGGCTAAGAAACGTCTCCTGGCTGGCGGCATCAAGCGCAGAGGTCGGCTCATCTGCGATGATAAGCGGCGGGAACCCAATAAGTGCACGGGCAGCGGCGACGCGCTGTTGTTGACCCACACTCAGACTTCCCGCGCGCGCATCCAGCAGCGCCTCATCAATTCCAAGCGCTGCACACAGCCGTGCGGCCTCATGCAGCGGCCCCGAAACGCGGCCACGTCGCTTGGGCGCAAAACGCAATGGTAGTAAAATGTTGTCCGTGACACTTGCGTAGGGCAGTAAATTGAATTGCTGAAAAATAAGGCCAATATGTTCCGCCCTGTGTCGATCACGCCGCGCCGCAGTCAGAGTGCAAAGATCAGCACCACCGACGTCGATACGCCCCTGATCTGGCATCACGGTACCGCATATCAGGGACAGCAACGTGGATTTGCCTGACCCGCTTCGACCTAACAACAGCACTGTTTCGCCTGCCGCGACCTGTAGCTGTGACACCGCAAGGCCAAACCCAGCAGACCCCCAACGGTACGACACATCTGCCATGGACAAAACCTGATCTGGGCGCGTCACGGGCTGCGGCTTTCTCAGAACATGCCGCGCAAGTCGAGAACAGGCTCGCTGCGGGTGACTTTGAAGCGGATCGCCCCTGCATCGCTTAGGATCTGCACATCGACTTCGCGGGCATTTTCGAACTGGTCAAAATAAGCAAACTCTACAGTGCTAAGCGCTTCAGGCGATGCGCAATCCAACAGATACTCTGCGTAGAACTCTGCGTGACTGTCACCGTACGCGTGTGCGTCATGGGCGTGTTCATCGCGCTCATGTTCATCGCGCTCATGTTCATCGCGCTCATGCTCATCGCGCTCATGCTCATCATGCTCATGTTCATCGTGATTGTGGGTGTCGTGATCATGCGCATCATGACCGTGATCATGCCCCCCATCTGCTTCAAGCTCTGCCGCGGCGCGCACGACATTGCAGCCAGCCTCTGCAGACAGCACAAACAAATCTAGCGGACGCGCAAGTACTGCGACCCCATCAGCAATGGCCGCACGATCTGCATCACTGCTTGCCGCATACTCAAAGCCCACGATATCAGCACCCGGCGCATGAAATGCCATTGCAACCTGCCCACCATCGACAGCGATATTCAACTGCCCCACCCCGTGTTCATGGGCGCCAAGCTGGCGGGTGTCCGAGGCATGAAGAGCCACAGTACATGTCAAAGTGAAAGCAACAAAACCCAAAGATCTCATAAGCTGATCCAATCAAAAACACCTTAACGCAACGGTCCAATTTACACGCTATTTTGTCAACGGCGTTCCCGCAAACGGGCAAAGAGCCGCCCATCGGTGACCGCAAAACCAATGGCGATCACAGCAAAGCCCGCAAACGCCTGAATTCCGATCCGTTCAGACAAAAACAACGCCCCAAACGTGATGGCAAACGGCGGAATCAACAACGTAACCAGCATCAAGTTGGCAGCCCCTGCGCGCGCCAAAATCGCAAAGTAGAGCAAATAGGCGAGCGCCGTTGACAGCACCGCCAACCCCAAAAGCGCACCCCATGTAGCGGGCTGAAAGGCGAGTAACGGCATACCGTGGGTAAGCCACACGATGGGCAACATTAACGCGCTGCTGCACACCACCATACCAAGCGCGTTCATCAAAGGTGGCTGACCGGCCAGCGTGGTTTTGCCCCACACACTAGCGAAGGCATACGATAGCGTCGCGCCCAGTATGGCCAGTTGGGCTAAATTGGTGAGGTTAAAATCCTGCAACGCGTCAGGCCCCATGATGAAGGCAACCCCCGCAAGACCCAAGGCCGCGCCGATCAATTTATTTGCGCGCAGCGGCTCATCGGGCAGCAAAAGCCCAGCAACCAGCGCGCCGAACATCGCTGTGGTACCGTTTAAGATTGAGGCAAGCCCGCTCTCGATCTGGGTCTGCCCCCAGAATATGAGCGAAAACGGGATCGCATTATTGAGCGCACCCATCACCAGATAAGCGCGCCAAACCCGCAAGTTGCGCGTGATGGGGACACCGCGCAAAACCACAACGGCAAGCAAGACCGGAACCGCCAGCGATACTCTGAACAACGTGATGACAAGCGGCGGCAGCTCACGCAAAGCCACCTCAGCGAAGAAGAAAGACCCTCCCCAAACAGCCGCCAACAAGAGCAGCAAAAGCGCCGCGTTCCGGTCTACAACAAGAGAAGTCGGCTTGCCCATCAAAGCGCCCATTATTGGTATTCAGACGGCTATCTAACTGCACGGGGCAGCAGAAGGCGACCCAGTTCGTGCGGGATGTGGGTGATTAGGTATTTGGCGGTATCCTATCGCTGTTCTTGGGGTCCGCAAAACGCAGCCGTGGTTATGACACCGCGTATTCGCACGGCATGCCTTCGACCTAAACAAAATACCGCGCCCCTTCAGTATCTTAATAACACTAGCATATCGAAAGTTTACAACTACCATCATGATACTCTATTTAGCCAACTTGGTTAACTGTAGAAACTTTGGGGAGAGGTGGAGTGATGGGCCTACTATGGAGCCGGTATTCAGCGCTGTTCTACGCTTCTGTAACGGCCTGTGTTTTGGGTATAATCGGAATTCATTCGATCAATGCTTTTTACGCCGCCATTCCTTTTGCACTTGCGACACTTGTTGGTACGTATGACCTTTGTCAAAAACGTAGGCCCGTACTGGCTAATTTCCCCCTGATTGGCAGGT
>NZ_CBFHHE010000011.1:0-68248 GCF_965655635.1 Nereida sp. | reverse complement strand
AGCATCATCGCCCTGCAACAGACCTTCGCCATCACGTATTGCACGACCTTGGCCGCGATCACGGCCCAACGGATCGCGGGATGCGACCCCATTTTGACCTGAGGGTCTTCCCTGCCCCTCTTGAGGAGCGCCGTCGTTGGCTTGGACCATGGCCTCACCCAGATCACGCAACCCGTCGCGCAACGCCTGAATGGCGCGAGATTGCTGATCAATCGCCTCGGCCAGATCACCCTCGCCCAAAGCCTCATCCGCGTTCTCCATTGCACCTTCGGCCCGCCCTAAAGCCTCGCGTGCATCATCACCCGCTTGCGTGCCCGCACCGGGTAGGTTGCGCCGCTGTGCGTCTAACTCTTGGCGAAGCGCTTGCTGACGGTTTTGGAGCGACCCTTCAAGATCGCCCGAACCTTCGGCACCACCTTGCCCACCAGACTGTCCCCCGGGCTTCTGGCCCTCTTGTTGGCCCGACTGGTTGCCTTGCTGGGCGCCTTCACCCTGCTGCCCGTCCTGACCTTGTTGCTGGCCTTGCTGTCCCTGTTGCTGGCTTTGCTCAAATTGCTCTTGAAGCTGGCGGAACGCTTCATCGCTCAGGTCTTGTTGATCCCGAAGTGTTTCGGCCAAGTCTTCCATGGCTTGTTGACCTTCGCCTTGGCTACCACCTTCGCCACTACCCTGGGCGACGCGCATATTCTCAAGCATCTGGTTCAGCTGTGCCATGCGCTCTTGCGCCTCGGCCATGCGCCCTTCTTCCATCAATTGCTGAATTTCATCCATCATCTGCTGAAGCTGATCTGGCGTGATTTCTTGATTATTGCCCGCTTGCTGTTGATCGCCCGCCTCGCCATTGCGCTGTTGTTCCTGCGCAAGCTGGCGCAGATAATCTTGTGACGCGTCGCGTAAGTCCTGCATCAATTCAGCGATCTCTTCCTGAGAGGCACCGTTGCGCATCGCCTCGTTTAGCCGTTCCTGAGCGCGAGCTAAGCGTTGGCGCGCATCTTCAAGATCACCGTCTTCTAACTCAATTGCCAATTCCCAAAGGGCTTGCGCAATTTCGTCACGTTTCTGATCACTCATTTGCGGGCCTAAACTGGCCAAATCACGGATGATAAAACTCAGACTAAGGTACGTCCCTTCTCCGCGAAATATATCATCAGGCAGCCACGAAATGGCGCGCAGCAGGCGCTCTACACGCGTGGCATTTTCACGGGTCCACAGCAAATCGCGCCGCTGTTCGATGATCGCACTTGCAAGCGGGTCAAAAAAGCGGCGGCCGGGCAACGTCATCTTGATGGGGGCAGATTGACCAGTTTGGCCAAGACTGTCCTCGACCTGCATTTGAAGTACGACTGGTAGATTTGCAAACACATGTTCCGAGAAGTTCTCGGTTAAGGTTTCTTCAAATTGCGCGCGATCCCCCGTGATTGTCATTGGCAATTGTAGTATGATTTGGGGATGGTTTTCGGGCTCTGCCAGCAAGCCATGGGCACGGTCAACATTCAGAAGATCAAGCGAGATAACTCCGCTTCCAGCGACCACGCCGTAATCATCTTGGGCCAAAAATTGCTGAAGCAAAGTTCCATCCGCCTCAGAACGCACCGGCGCAGAAGCTATAATTGACGGGGCCTGATCCGGCTCCATAATCACAGACCATTGCTGCGGCGCGCGATCGGCCTTGGTTGCGTTTTGATCCGCCGCACCAATTGCCAAAGCACCGCTTTGCTCAATAACAAAGCGCTGCTCAGCAGCGTTAGGATCAGCTTGCGGACGTGTAACATTCTGCATCACGCTTAATGCACCCAGTTCACCGTAAAGGCGCACAGTCACCTCGCTGCCTTGGGGCACGCGCAGCGGGCCTGCGGGAACATCAGGCAAATAAATCGTAGGCCGCCCCGTATACGCAGGCGGCGCTACCCAGCCTTCCCAGCTAGGGCCGATGGCCAGTTGATCAGCGGGTTGGGTTATTTTGGTAACGCTGCTCAGCTGCCCAAATGAGCCGAACAATACCCCAACCGACAACACCAAAAGGGCAACGAACCGCAAACCACACGGGTCAAGCAGCGAGATCCTAAGGTCCGGCTCAACGGCTTTGGCAGTCGCTGCTTGTGCGCGCATTCTGTTCTGGTGAATATCCCAAACTGCCTGAGATGCAGGATCGGTTCTGCCAATGGCCTGTGCATCAAGCAATGAGCTTATCGGACGGCCAGATAGGGTTTTGTCCAAGCGCGTTTGCGCCTCCGCCCATTTCGGGCGCTCAAACTGCCATATCCCAGGTATGATTGCCGCGAGAGTACACAGAAAGAACCCAACACCAGCAATCGCGATGGCTATTTCAGACAATACCTCATGAATACCAAGAAGGGCCGCGCCAACAGCCACAAAAACAACCGACCAAACCGGCCAAAAAGCGCGCGTGATACGTTCAGACCATAGCCCAAGCCACGTGAGCCACAGTGCTTTTCGCGTCGCTTTTGGCAGAGCCAAATTGGCAGTCATCGCTCACCTCTCACTCATGTGAGCGCACGATAGCCCTCACAGCCATTCGGGAATGGTATCGCGATTTATCATTTCGTCAAAGGTTGGTCGCTGGCGGATAACTGCAAATTGATCACCCTGCACAAGAACCTCGGGGATCAAGGGGCGTGAATTATATTCAGACGACATCACAGCGCCATATGCACCCGCGCTGCGGAACGCGATCAACTCATCCGGTGCCACAGCAGCCATAGTACGGCCCTTGGCAAAAGTGTCACCACTTTCGCAAATCGGTCCAACGATATCATAGGTGGCGCTTTGCGCCCCCGCAGGGCGCTCATTAACAGGAATGATATCGTGGTATGCGCCGTACATCGCAGGGCGCACCAGATCATTCATCGCACCATCAATGATCAGGAACTGACGGTCAGCCCCTTCTTTGAGGTAAATCACTTTTGACACCATGATGCCCGCATTGCCCGAGATAAGGCGGCCCGGTTCGATCTCAATCTCAACGTCTAGATCACCCAGAACGCGCTTCACCATCGCACCGTAATCCGTTGGCAAAGGCGGCGCTTCGTTCGAGCGCTCATAAGGAATGCCAAGACCACCACCAAGATCTAGGCGGATGATTTCATGACCTTCGGCGCGCAACTGAATGGTCAGGTCTTTGACTTTCTCATAGGCTAATTCAAACGGCTCAAGCTGGGTCAGTTGGCTGCCGATGTGCACATCAATGCCCACAACCTTTAGCCCGGGCAGTGACGCAGCAAAGGCGTAGACCTCAGACGCACGGTCAATCGGGACGCCAAATTTATCGCCCTTTTTGCCTGTGCTAATTTTCTCGTGGGTTTTCGCATCCACATCAGGGTTCACGCGCACGGTAATCGGCGCGATCATGCCCAGCGATGTGGCTACTTCGGACAGGCAACGCATCTCTGGCTCGCTCTCCACATTGAACTGACGCACACCACCGGTCAGCGCGAGGCGCATTTCATCAGCGGTTTTACCAACACCCGAAAACACGATTTTATCACCAAACACACCCGCAGCTTTGGCGCGCAGATATTCTCCGCCGGACACAACATCCATGCCCGCACCCGCATCGCCCAACAATTTGAGAACAGCTTGGTTGCTATTGGATTTCATCGCAAAACAAACAAGATGCTCCATGCCGTCCAGCGCCTCATCAAAGAGACGGAAGTGCCGCAGAAGCGTCGCTGACGAGTACACATAAAACGGTGTGCCAACAGCAGCCGCGATTTCAGCGACGGGAACGTCTTCGGCAAAAAGTGCGCCGTCACGATAGAGAAAGTGATCCATGGGTGATCCCTGTGGTCTTAGGTTGATGCGTGCGCGGGGCTGCGCGACAAGGCGATAAAGAAGTAAAGCGGTAGGCCGCAACTGACGCCAATGCAAAAGGTTGCGGGGATCACCACCAGATAAACAAGGCTATCCGCAAATGCGCGGTAGATGACCCACGCAGACAGCGCAATGGCCGCGATGGTCAGGTCCCAAACGAGGCCGCTTGTGGCGTCATTGACGTACCAAGCATCGATCATCGGGCGCAGCGCCCACCCTTCAGACTGAAACCAGCTGACGAAATAATACATCGGATGGATGGCACCCCAAATGGCGAGTGCAAGAAAGATCAAACGGAGCACATTGCGCATCATGATCAAAGCCCAACGCTTACGGTAACGGGGCCAGAGCGCACGCCGACATTGCCACCCACACTGACGCCGCCCGAACCAACAGACACGCCTACACCACCTGTCGGGCGTACAGGCTGACCGTCAGCACCGCATCCGGCCAAGGTTGCTACAACTAAACAAATACCGATTACTCTCATCCCAAATGTTCCTTCCAACGGGCAACTTGCTCGCGCACGCGAACAGGCGCTGTGCCGCCAAATGATGTGCGTGAGGCAACTGAATTATGGACGCCCAATACGTCAAACACACTTGCCGTAATGCCCTCATGCACCGTTTTCATCTGCTCAAGACTGAGGTCAAGCAAATCACAGCCACCCTGCTCAGCCATGGCGACGAGCGCGCCTGTCACATGGTGCGCCTCACGGAAGGGTAGCCCAAGTTCACGCACAAGCCAGTCTGCCAAATCCGTGGCCGTGCTGAACCCTGTGGCGGCCGCCTTTTCAAGTTCAGCGACATTTGCAGTCATATCACTGACCATGCCTTCCATCGCAGCAATCGCCAGCATCAAATTATCAGCCGCATCAAAGACCTGTTCTTTGTCTTCTTGCATGTCTTTGGAATAGGCCAGTGGCAGGCCTTTCATCACAGTCATCAAAGCAACATTGGCGCCGAAAATCCGGCCAATCTTTGCACGGATCAACTCGGCCGCATCGGGGTTCTTCTTTTGTGGCATGATCGACGAGCCTGTTGAAAAGCTGTCCGACAGGGTGACAAAGCGGAATTGCGCAGACGACCAGATGACAAGCTCCTCGGCGAAACGGCTAAGATGCATCCCGCAAATTGACGCGGAGCTTAAAAATTCGAGGGCGAAATCACGATCAGACACCGCATCAAGCGAGTTGGACATAGGTCGGTAAAAACCAAGCTCAGTCGCAGTCATGTCGCGGTCAATCGCAAAGCCAGTACCTGCCAATGCAGCAGCCCCCAAAGGCGATGTGTTCATCCGCTTGCGCGCATCCGCAAAGCGCGCCCGATCACGGTCCAGCATTTCGACATACGCCAGCATGTGATGACCCCAAGTGACGGGCTGTGCCACTTGCAAATGCGTAAAGCCTGGCATCACCCACTCTGCGCCGGCCTCTGCCTGACCAACAAACGCTTTCATCAGTGCCGCCAATGCCGCGTCAACTGCGTCAAACTGGTCCCGCACCCAAAGCTTGAACCCCGTGGCCACCTGATCGTTGCGCGAACGCCCCGTATGCAGACGACCTGCTGGCTCGCCAATGATCTCTTTCAGGCGCGCCTCAACATTCATATGAATGTCTTCAAGTTGCTTTGAAAACGGAAAATCGCCCGCTTCGATTTCTGACAATACTGTGAGCAGCCCTTCCCGCATGGCAGTCGCATCGCTATCAGTGACAATGCCCATCGCACCCAACATCGCCGCATGGGCACGCGAGCCTGCAATGTCTTGTGCCGCCATCCGCTGGTCGAAATCGATGGACGCATTAATTGCTTCCATGATGTCTGAATTACCGGCGGCAAAACGGCCACCCCACATTTGGTTCGATGTCTTTGTCATAACGGCCCTTTAACAGGAAGAAGTCTGCGAAAATGAAATATCTTGTGTCGCTTTATATGGCCTTCGCTCTTATCGCAACAAATGCTGCGGCCAATCCCGCGCTGGAAGATTTGCTGATGGGCAGCATGAAAAAGCTGAACTTCCATGCCGCCGCAAAAGATATGCCAGAGGCAGAGTTTCAAACCTTAGATGGCGCGCCAGCAACGCTTGAGGCCTATAAGGGTAAACACGTCGTATTGAACTTCTGGGCAACGTGGTGCGCGCCATGTCGCAAAGAAATGCCGATGCTTCAAGAATTACAGGCAGAGTTCGGCGGCGACGACTTTGCGGTTGTGACCATAGCAACGGGGCGCAACAACCCTGCGGCTATACGTAGATTCTTTGACGATATCGGTGTTGAAAACCTGCCGCTCTACCGCGACCCTAAGCAGATACTGTCGCGTCAAATCGGTGTACTCGGCTTGCCCGCAACTTTGATACTTGATCCACAGGGGCGCGAAATTGCGCGTATGGTTGGTGATGCGGAATGGAACAGCCCGTCAGCCAAGGCGATGCTCAGCGCACTTTTGACGCCATAAGGCGGCATGGCTCAAACCTGTGACAATCAATCGAATGGTCGTTGACCAGCCCGCAAGCCTGCATCCATGCGTAAACGATTGTTGGGCCGCAAAACTTGAAACCGCGCTTTTTCAGGTCTTTTGAGAATACTGCCGAGATTACTGTTTGAGCGGGCCGGTCTTCGGGGCGCATGATATGCCCCTGAATGGGTGTGTCGCCAACGAATGACCAGCAATAGGAACTAAAGCTCTGTTCGCTTTCTAGGCGAATAAAGGCATTCGCGTTACTGATCGCCGCTGTGATTTTACCGCGGTGACGTACGATGCCTGGGTTTGCCAGCAGACGCTCAACATCCGCCTCATCCCATGTAGCGATGCGGTGGGGATCAAACCCTTCAAACGCCTCAATGAATGCCTCGCGCTTTTTCAAAATGGTGGTCCACGAAAGACCCGCCTGAAAGCCATCGAGGATTAGCTTTTCCCAAAGTGCGCGACTGTCGTACTCAGGCACACCCCATTCTGTGTCGTGGTAATGGTGGTAAACCTCAGATCCATCGAGCCAGTCGCACCGCGTTAATCCGTCACTCAAAATATCTCTCCCACTTCGATTTCCGCCAGACCCACGTCAAAGTTGACCCTAAGTCACAGAACGATGACGCCAATCCGAAACTTCTGCGTATTTTTTTGCGGGCAATCTACTGCTTATGCTAGCGTAAACATTAAATACTTCCGTGACTCGTCAGACCATTCCCACTACGCAAGAGGCATTATCAGGGCCCTTTTGCGCATAAACACATGCGAAAATTGCAGTTTGCGAGGGCCAGCCAACTATGAATGGGACCTCAGGGATATGACCAACGTCGTTATTGCATCCGCCGCACGCACAGCCGTCGGCAGCTTTATGGGCAGCTTTGCCAACACACCAGCACATGATTTGGGCGCAGCCGTTTTGCGCGAAGTCGTCGCACGTGCAGGCATCGATGCGTCAGAAGTCTCCGAGACAATCTTGGGTCAAGTTCTTACGGCCGCCCAAGGTCAAAACCCCGCGCGCCAAGCGCACATCAACGCGGGCCTCGCCAAAGAATCTGCTGCATGGAGCATCAACCAAGTTTGTGGCTCTGGTTTGCGCGCCGTTGCATTGGCTGCACAACACATCCAGTTGGGTGATGCGTCAATCGTGGCCGCAGGCGGACAAGAAAACATGACCCTCAGCCCCCACGCCGCAACATTGCGTGCAGGCCAAAAGATGGGCGACATGCAGTACATCGATACGATGATCCGCGATGGGCTTTGGGACGCATTCAATGGCTATCACATGGGCCAAACCGCTGAAAACGTTGCGGATCAATGGGGCATCACCCGTGAGATGCAAGACGAGTTTGCCGTTGCCTCGCAAAACAAGGCAGAGGCCGCACAATTGGCTGGCAAGTTCCAAGACGAGATCGTGCCGTTCATCGTGAAAACACGCAAAGGCGAGATTACAGTCGACGCGGACGAATATATTCGCCACGGCGCGACAATGGATGCCATGGCAAAACTGCGCCCTGCATTTACACGCGAGGGGTCCGTCACCGCAGCAAACGCATCAGGCCTTAACGACGGGGCAGCAGCAACACTTTTGATGTCCGCAGATGATGCCGAAAAGCGCGGCATTGAGCCGCTCGCACGGATCGTTTCCTACGCAACCGCAGGTCTGGACCCATCAATCATGGGCGTTGGGCCAATTTACGCAAGCCGCAAGGCGCTTGATAAAGCGGGCTGGTCGGCAAGCGATCTTGATCTGGTTGAGGCCAACGAAGCGTTCGCCGCTCAGGCATGCGCAGTAAATAAGGATATGGGCTGGGACCCAGCCATCGTAAACGTAAACGGCGGCGCAATCGCCATTGGCCACCCGATCGGTGCATCAGGCTGCCGCGTTTTGAACACGCTGCTCTTTGAGATGAAGCGCCGCGGCGCGAAGAAAGGCCTCGCAACGCTATGTATTGGCGGCGGTATGGGCGTTGCTATGTGCGTAGAACGTCCATAAGTCACCCAAAATATCAATCCTGTGCGCAATATAGTTGTGCGCAGGATTTTTAATTTGTAACTAGATTACCGAACAACCCTAACTGGAGAATCAATATGACACGCGTAGCCCTCGTCACAGGCGGAACCCGTGGCATTGGTGCCGCAATCGCTAAGGCATTGGCCGCAGAAGGCCACAAAGTCGCAGCAACATATGCTGGTAACGATGAAAAAGCCGCTGCCTTTACAGCCGAGACAGGCATCAAAACATACAAGTGGAATGTTGCCGACTATGCCGCGTGTACCGCCGGCATCGCCCAAATTACCGAAGACCTCGGACCTGTTGATATTTTGGTAAACAACGCGGGCATTACCCGCGACGCGCCGTTTCACAAAATGACGCCCGAACAATGGCACGAATGCATCGACACAAACCTGAACGGCGTGTTCAATATGACCCACAACGTATGGGGCAGCATGCGCGAACGTAAATTTGGTCGTATTGTAACGATCTCGTCGATCAATGGCCAAAAGGGTCAATTCGCCCAAGCCAACTATGCCGCTACAAAGGCAGGCGACATCGGCTTTACCAAAGCCTTGGCCCAAGAAGGCGCCAGGGCAGGCATTACGGTAAACGTGGTGGCTCCGGGTTATATCAACACGGAAATGATGGCGACCATCCCAGAAAAAGTAATGAACGAAGTCATCCTGCCGCAAATCCCTGTTGGCCGCTTGGGTGAGCCAGAAGAAATGGCGCGTGCCGTTGTGTTCCTTGCCTCTGATGACGCTGGCTTTGTAACCGGCTCAACGATATCTGCGAACGGCGGGCAATATATGAGCTAAGCTTCGCGCTTACTTTAGCTAAATTGCAAAGGGCCGCCCCCTCAGGAGCGGCCCTTTTTTTCGACAAACTGCATCACGCATTCGGATGCGCGGCCACTTACGTAGCAGAGGCTTGCGTAGTGCGCAGTGCAGGTTCGTTGAAACGGTTCAGCATCCATGCCCAAAATTGACGGAACGCAATAGCGCGTTCCTCATGGGCAATTTGCATTGCGTTGCGTGTCAGTTCGCTTGTTGTACTCTCAAACATATTAAACTCCATTGATAAGATGTGTCTCTCCCTGCTGTTGTATATGCGCCTCTTGCATGCACTCTACAAACGAGACTTCCCATACCGTCAGTTAAGCTGTATTAAACTGAAATGTCTGATCGCCTTCCTCCGCTCACCGCCCTGCGCGCCTTTGAAGCCGCAGCACGCCATATGTCATTCGCCAAAGCGGCGGATGAGTTAAATGTCACACCCGCAGCACTGTCGTATCAGATCAAATCCCTTGAAGCGGATTTGGGTACACCAGTGTTCATTCGACTTAACCGGGCGGTTGAGCTGACAGAGGCGGGTCGCGCGTTAACCCCCGGTGTACGTGACGGCTTTGCAGCAATCACATCCGCGTGGCGCAACACACGCCGCTTAAGCGACAACACGACGCTTACAGTCACCGCTGGCCCTGCGTTCACCTCTAAATGGCTGGCCCCAAGGCTGTTCGACTTTGCCCAAGCACACCCCACAATTGAGCTACGATTTTCAGCATCCCTACGATTGGTCGACTTTGACCGGGACGAAGTCGATGTGGCCATTCGGTTCGGATTAGGCGGCTACAGCGGCGTCTATTCTGAACCACTTGTAAGCGAATGGGTCACGCCTATGATGACCCCTGAAATGGCGGCAAGCTTCGGCACCAAAGAAACGATTACTAACGCACCTCTCATTCACGATGACAGCATGGACGCTTTTAAGATTACATGTGATTGGGCCAAATGGTCACGGGCCGCGAAGGTCGATATTGACCCAGATCACGGCGCAAGGTTCAGCCAAGCGGATCACGCGTTGGACGCCGCAATTGCGGGCGCGGGCGTTGTTCTGGGTCGTGTGTCGCTCGCTGCGCGCGCGCTTGCGTCAGGACGGCTTGTGGCACCTTTTGATCTGGGACTGATTACGCCCGCACAATTTCGGTTTGTATGCCCGCAAGGCAACGAAATCCGCCCTAAGGTGAAGGCGTTTCACGACTGGCTACTGGACGAGATCAACACCTCAAAGTCCTTCGCGGAAGGCCGTAGATTGCTTCATGCAGCAGATGTTGAATAACTGACGCGCCACTCAAACCGGTGCGCGCGTCAGCGTGATGCTTCAGGCAGAACCGAGGCGCGAAATCTCTTCTTTTAGTTTCAACTTCTCTTTCTTCATCGCCGCAATTTGCAAATCATCAACGGCAGGCATGCGCTGCAGGCGCGCGACCGTCTCCGATAAATTCTCATGCTTTTGTTTCAGTTGCTGGATATGCGTGCTTAATGCCATAGGCGCGTCCTTTTCTACTGATGTGTGATTTTAGTTGAGCACACGCAGCCCGCTTATGTCACGCCGCAGCTGCGAAAGGATTCAAGTAGTCAGCTAAATTTAGCCGATTTTCTTCACACGTGGTTAATTGCGGATGAATAATTGCGCGCCATGCCGCAAAATCTCACGCACCTCGGCTGTGTAAGTCTCTTCGTCCGCTTCGTGCCGCTCACCCCTATGCAGAATCAACGGTGCTAACAAAGAAAATGGCGCGCGCGAGGCTTTCTTTGCCTGTACAATCACAAGCCGCGCAGGCTGCCCTACCCGCGATGCGATCGGCAATACAGTCACCCGACCAAGCCGATCATCCAGTGAACCCAATACATCCTGCAGTCGTGAAATATCTTGGATGACAGTCAGCGTACCATTTGGCCGAAGCCGCTTTGTAGCAACATCCAGCCAAACAGAGAGCGGAGTTTGCTCACCGCGTGCTGCCTCGCGCGCAGTATCATCCGATTTATTTCCCCGCCCGCGATCAAAATACGGCGGGTTACAGAAGACATGGTGAAAGCTGCGCTCGCGTATCTCACTGGGAAGTGCCGCGAGATCACCATGCACCACATCAAGACCGTTGCGCCCCGCTAATTCCGCCGCGCGACTGTCCCGCTCAACACCCGTGACTGCCGCACCTGTTCGCGCGGCAAGGCACAAACTGGCCACGCCAACGCCGCATCCTAACTCCAGCGCGGTCTCTGAAGGTTTTGCGGGCACACTAGCCGCCAACAACACCGCATCTACACCCGCACGATACCCTTGCGCAGGTTGATAGGCCTTCACTTTTCCGCCCAGAAAATCATCGCGTGTTTCGCTCATTCGCTAACCGTCAGCCCATTGTCACGCAACGCAGCAGCCGCCATGAAATGGTCTGTTTGGCGTACCATCAACCGGCGCGGCAAAATGCCAATGCTGCCTTCAAGAATGCTGATATTTACGTCCATTTCAAAGCAGTCTATACCCTCGCCGGATAGCAAAGCTTTGGCGAAGGCGATGGCCGTCGGATCGTTGCTGCGCATAAGTTCTTTCATCCCCCGATCTAAGGCCAGTTGCCACGGGTTGTCGAGCAAGGAGGCCTTTTCATGGGTTTGGATAACGCCGCAACAAAGCCACACGAGCGCCTCGCCGCCGCGCTTGATGCCGATATGGCCGCAGTCAATGCATTGATCCGCGAACGCATGGCATCAGAGCACGCCCCCCGCATCCCTGAAGTCAGCGCCCATCTGGTCGATGCTGGCGGCAAACGCCTGCGCCCAATGTTGACGTTGGCCAGTGCGAAAATGTGCGGCTATGATGGACCTTTCCATATCCATTTGGCGGCAACCGTTGAATTTATTCACACTGCTACTTTGCTGCATGACGACGTTGTAGACGAAAGCGGCCAACGGCGCGGGCGCCCCACGGCCAATTTGCTTTGGGACAACAAATCAAGCGTTTTGGTGGGTGACTATCTTTTTGCCCGCTCATTCCAATTGATGGTTGAAACAGGCAATTTGCGCGTGCTGGACATCCTATCAAACGCGTCGGCGACCATCGCAGAAGGGGAAGTTCTGCAACTAACCGCAGCATCAGATTTGGGAACCGATGAGGATATTTACCTCAAGGTTGTGCGCGGCAAAACGGCTGCCCTTTTCTCAGCAGCAATGGAAGTCGGCGGTGTTATCGCGGGCCAAAACGATGATGTAGTAAAGGCGCTTTTCGCGTATGGTGACGCGTTGGGCATTTCGTTCCAGATTGTCGACGACCTGCTGGATTACCGCGGGAACACCCAAGCCACCGGCAAAAACGTTGGGGACGATTTCCGCGAGCGCAAACTAACGTTGCCTGTCATCAAAGCCATTGCCAAAGCCGATACAACCGAGCGTGATTTTTGGCACCGCACCATCGCAAAAGGTGACCAGCACGATGGTGATTTGGAAGAAGCTCTCCGCCTGATGGATAGCCACGGCACACTTAATGCGACCCGCGCTGACGCAGTTTCTTGGGCAGATAAAGCAAAAGCATCACTAAGCGTGATTGAGCAAAGTGAGCTGAAGGACATGCTTCTTGATCTTGCTGATTATGTGGTCGCGCGCGTCAGATAGGCCTCAGCTTAATGTGCAGGGCCTGATCCACCAATTCGTATGCATCGCACCCAGCTCATAGGCCGCAAAATGTGCAGCCTTTATGGTTGGATAAATTGCAAAGCACGTCGCACCCGACCCAGACATGCGCGCCAGTAGGCATTGACGGGTCGACTGCAAATCAGACAAGGCACGCTCGATTACTGGCTGGATTGAACTAGCCGCATCTTGCATATCATTGCGCATCATTGCCAGCCAATCTGCCGCATCCTCAACACCCTCGAATATGGGGATCATCGGCATTTCAGCGTTGGTGCGCTCTGCCATAGCACTGAAAACTGCTGGCGTCGGCATGCTAACACGGGGGTTTACCAAAAGAGCAGGCAGTGGCGGCAGTGCAACTTTTTCTACCCGCTCACCCACGCCGCGCATCCGCGCAGCAGTTGCATGCATACAAACAGGCACGTCAGCACCAAGCGACATTTGTTGTTCAACCGTACTGCCACCGATCGCGCGCAAAACAGCTGCTGCATCAGATGAGCCGCCACCGATGCCAGCTTCAGCAGGTAGACGTTTAATCAACCTCAAAGACGCCTCGGCCCCCATCACATCCAGAGCACGCCACATCAAATTTGTTTGCCCTGTCGGGACACCTGCGGCCAAATCACCCTCAACGCTTAAATGTGTCGGGCCATCCGATACATAAACGTCATCGCCGAAATCGGCAAAGGCCACCAAGCTATCAAGAAGATGATAGCCATCCTTTCGCTGCCCCGTGACGTGCAGGGTTAAGTTCACTTTGGCAGGCGCCAAATGGCGTGTCTCGGATGTCATGAGATCTTCTTTTGTTTATAAATATCCAAAACTGGAGGTCAGCCACCAGACTGTACTGGCGGCAACGGGGGGGCGCCTTCATCTTCGAGCACCACATCAAGTCCCACTTCCAGCTTGCGCCTAATCCGCGGCAAATCATCTTCCGCTGGATCGAAAGACAATGCACGTGACCACTGAAAACGTGCCTCAGTCCGCCGACCAACAGCCCACAGCACATCCCCCAGGTGGTCGTTCACCACAGGGTCAGTCGCAGCGAGTGAGGCGGCAACTTCCATAGGGGCCACGGCCTCGTCATAACGCCCGAGCCGGTACAAAACCCACCCAAGGCTATCAAGGATAAAGCCACTGTCAGGACGTGCAGCCGCGGCCGTCTCGATCATCTCTAATGCTTCGTCGAGCTTAATTTTCTTCTCAACGAGTGAATAACCAAGATAGTTCAGCACGTTCGGCTGATCGGGATTAAGGGTCAAGGCTTTGCGAAAATCGGCCTCTGCCTGTGGCCACAAATCGCGCCGCTCAAACGTTATCCCGCGGGCATAGTACAAAAACCATGCATTGGGATCGCCCTGCTCCAAAAGCTTGATCGCGGTGCTATAGGCTGCCGTTGCTTCCTCAAACCGCTCAAGACGGCGTAACATATCTCCTAAGGTTGAGTGGACCACCTGCAGATCACCGTGACTGTCTTGCAAAGCGGTCAATGCCTCAACCGCTGCATCTTTGCGGTCGCTTTCAAAAAGCGCCTCTGCACGACCAATCTCTGCGGCATGAAAGGAGGTGCTGTCCGGCGTGATCTGACCATAAGCATTCGCCGCTAAAACATGATTACCCAACTCATCCAACAGACCCGCGATCAACAAATTCGCTTCATCAAAATCAGCCCGCACATAGGCTGCAGCACGTGCGTAGAGAAGCGCAAAATCTGGGCCAGCCTCGTCGCGGAGAACCGATGCAACAGTCCAAAAAACCTCAGCCAAGCCCTGCTGTGCGCTCAAAACTGTCGTCAGAGGTACGGCTTTGCGCCCCTCTAGACCACTGCGCAGTTCTTGTAATTCAGGATCTAATGCCCGTTGAAAGTTATCATCAATAAGCGCGGCTGCGTCCATGTTGCGGCCCAGTTGACTCAAAAATTCAGCGCGCACCATGATCGAACGCCGCGTATACCCAAGGGCGCCAACTTTATCATCAGTCAATAGGCCCAACGCGCCCTCAAAGTCACCGAATGTGCCCTTAGCCAAAGCGTGGTGCAAATTCGCAAAACCACTCATTCCGTTCATTGAGGCCATATCCTCAAAATAGTCTGTGGCGGCGCTTACATCGCCTAAGCCCAAGGTTGCCCAAGCCACGACCAAGCCGTCAACAAGCGGGCTTATGCGCCGGCCTGCCCCTAACCCTTCTACGATTTCCGTGAATTGTTCATCTTTTGCCAACCCTGCAACCGCAATCAATCCCGCGATTTGGTTTTGGTTCATATCAAGATCAGAGCCACGCAAAAGTGCGACAGCACCCGCTACATCACCGGCATTTGCACGGCCCGCCAAGGCCGCCTCAAGCAAGGTGGGGTTGGCCGCGTCGCTGCGTTGTGCCTGGGAATAATACTGGCCAACCGCTGCGTAATCACCGTTAAACTGCGCATGACGCCCCGCAAGATAGGACCCCGCAACGCCCTGCGCATTACCAACGGCTGGCAGAAGCAAAGTGGCACTCAAAACGATGGGGCGAATGTATCGGCGCATGGGGTCTCCTGTGTGTCAGGACAGCTTGCCCGAGTTGCGCCCCACCCACAAGCAAAGGGCACAAAAAAGGGCGCCCCGTAGAGCGCCCTGATCAATGAACTTTTCGTCAACTGGAGCCAACAAGGATCACATGTTGGGATAGTTCGGCCCATCACCGCCTTGGGGCGTGGTCCAATTGATGTTCTGGCTAGGGTCTTTGATATCGCAAGTTTTGCAATGAACGCAGTTTTGAAAGTTAATCACAAACCGCGTATCAGCGCCCGCTTCCTCGACAAACTCATAAACTCCAGCGGGGCAATACCGCGCTGACGGGCCTGCGTATTTTGGCAGGTTCACGGCCACAGGTATGCTCGGGTCTTTCAACTTGAGGTGCGCAGGTTGGCTTTCCTCGTGGTTGGTCATTGCAAAGCTTACATTGGTAAGCCGGTCGAACGACAACACACCATCCGGCTTGGGATACTCAATTGGCTTGTGATCTTTCGCTTCGCCCGTAGCAGCAGCGTCACTTTTGCCGTGCTTCATCGTGCCCAACAAAGAGACCCCAAAGAGATTATTAGTCCACATATCAAACCCACCAAGGGTCAGCGACGCAGTCAGGCCGTATTTTGACCAAAGCGGCTTCACGTTGCGCACCTTCTTAAGGTCTTTTGCAATTGGGCCGCTGTGCACACGTTCGGCGTAGCCAGCAAGGACATCGCCGGCGCGATCGGCCTTGATTGCCTCGACCGCAGCTTCAGCCGCAGCAATCCCCGAAAGCATTGCGTTATGATTGCCCTTAATCCGTGGAACGTTGACCATACCCGCAGAACATCCAAGCAGCGCACCACCAGGGAATGCCAATTCTGGCATCGCCTGATACCCACCTTCGGTAATTGCACGCGCGCCGTACGCAACACGTTTGCCGCCTTTGAGCAGCTCAGCAACCATCGGGTGATGCTTAAAGCGCTGGAATTCCATGTAAGGGAACAAGTGTGGATTTTCGTAGTTCAGATGCACAACGAACCCGACATAAACTTGGTTATTGTCGAGGTGATAGATGAAAGACCCACCGCCCGCGTTGCCATTCAGCGGCCACCCCATTGTGTGAGTGACGCTGCCTTCTTTGTGCTTTTCGGGATCGATTTCCCAAATCTCTTTCATGCCTAGGCCGTATTTTTGCGGCCCTGAGTCTCTATCCAACTCATATTTGGCAATCACTTCCTTGGACAGCGAACCGCGCACGCCCTCAGACAAGAAAACATATTTGCCGTTCAACTCCATGCCCGGCTCATAAGCATCACCGGGGGTGCCATCGGCATTCAAGCCGAACTCACCAGCAACAACACCTTTGACTTCACCGTTGTCACCATAAACCAATTCAGAACATGCCATGCCTGGGAAAATCTCAACGCCCAACTCCTCGGCCTGCTCGGCCATCCAACGGCAGACATTACCCATTGAGACGATGTAGTTACCATGGTTATTCATCAGCGGCGGCATTGCAAAATTAGGCAGGCGCACCTGACCAGCTTCGCCAAGCATATAGAAGTTGTCGTTCTTCACAGGCACGTTAAGCGGCGCGCCCTTTTCTTTCCAATCAGGGATAAGCGCGTTCAGGCCTGCAGGATCAAGTACTGCGCCAGAAAGAATGTGCGCGCCAACTTCTGAACCCTTTTCGAGCACAACAACGTTCATGTCCGCATCCAGTTGCTTAAGCTTTATGGCGGCAGACAAGCCAGCTGGACCTGCGCCAACGATGACCACGTCATATTCCATTGCTTCACGTTCAATCTGGGACATTTTCTCGGCTCCAATAAATGTTGCAAAAATATATGGCGACAGGAATTAAAGGGTCAATTGAAAAAAGGCGCTGGTTTTTCATGACGCTGCGCCTTAGCTGCAATTAGTCGCTCAATCCTGTGCCTGCTCCTTGCATTTCCCTTCGCTTTTGCGTTTTGTAGCGCAATAGATCGAGCAACAAAACCACGGCCTTAGAAAGACAGAAAATGGATAAAATTCCTCTCACAAAAGCTGGTGCAGATCGACTTGATGCGGAGTTAAAGGGACTGAAATCTAAGGATCGCCCCGAGATAATCGCGGCGATCGCGGAAGCGCGTGAATTGGGCGATCTTAAAGAGAACGCCGAGTACCACTCTGCGCGTGAAAAACAAAGCTTCATCGAAGGCCGCATCGCAGAGTTGGAGGCTATCCTCAGCCGCGCAGATATCATCGACACCTCAAAAATGTCGGGCACGGTCAAGTTCGGCGCGCATGTTGAATTGGTTGACGAAGACACCGATGAAGAAAAGACCTATCAAGTCGTGGGTGAGCCGGAAGCCGACATTGAGCGCGGCCTGCTGAACATCGCCTCGCCTTTGGCGCGCGCTTTGATCGGGAAAGAAGAAGGCGACAGCATCGAAGTACGCACCCCAGGTGGCACGCGGTCTTACGAAATTCTGTCCGTTAAATTTTCGTAACTCGTGATGGCCACCACCTCACCGCAGCCACAGCCTCAATCCAAGTCAAAGCCGAAAAATGACTTGCTTGCCCCGCCCGAACGCAGTGCGATTTCCTCGACCGAGGTTATCGCAGCAGCGTTGACGCTTGTGTGGTTAATCGGGTCAGCGGTATTCTTTTTGATGCTGCCGACAGAAGGATCTTTCAATAGCCTTCAGTTCGTTATGGTTCTACTCGCGGTGTTTATGCCCGTCGCGTTGATCTGGGTCGCTGCAACAGCCGCGCGTTCGATCCGTGTGATGCGCGAAGAAAGCAGCAGGTTGCATTCGGCCATCGACGGGATGCGCAAAACATATCTTGAGCAACAGAAAGCCGTCACTGAAAGGGCGCGCCCAGACGTTGAGAAAAAGATCGAAGAAATCGCAGCCACAGCGCGCGAAACATCTTCGGCGCTGGCAACATTCACTTCCAGCCGTACCGATGCACCGCGCATCAGCATCGACACAATCAAAGCAACCACCAGTGCGGATGGGCAAACTGCCCTGCCCCTCGGCACACCCATGGAGGCGCTGCAGCCCGCGCTCGAAAACGAAGATTTCATCCGCGCACTCAATTTCCCCGAAACCGCCGAAGACACTGTTGGCTTCGCCGCACTTCGCAAGGCCCTAAAAGATCACCGCGCCAGCCAATTGATCACCGCAGCACAAGACATGCTGACCTTACTGAGCCAGGAAGGGATCTACATGGACGACCTGCGCCATGATCGCGCTAAGCCAGAATTGTGGCGGCGTTTTGCACAAGGTGAGCGCGGTCCCGCGATTGCAGCCATTGGCGGTGTACGCGACAGATCATCCCTCGCCCTAACTGCAGGACGCATGAAAGAAGACGTCATCTTTCGGGACGCAGCGCACCACTTTTTGCGCCGATTTGACAAAGTCATGATGGAATTTGAACCACACGCGTCCGATGCGGAATTGGCAAAACTGTCCACAACACGCACCGCATTGGCATTCATGCTTTTGGGTCGTGTGGCCGGAATGTTCAGCTAAACCTACAGCCCAAGACTCGAAAACGGAATGTAGCGAACGGGCGCCCCAGGGGTGATTTCTTGCGCCTCGTCCGGCAACTCAACCAGTCCTTCGGCCCACGACAGTCCACCAATGCGGCCAGACCCTTCTGAGGCAAAAACCTCGGCGACACCGCCACGCAGACGGGCCCGCAGAAACTCGCGGCGGCCTTCTTTTTTGCGCTTTGAAAAACCCGCGGGCACAGTAACTGCTTGCGGTACTGCAAAATCCCCACCAGCCAAACAGGTCATCGCGGGGTATGCAAAAATAGTCGTGCAAACAAAGGCCGCAACAGGATTTCCAGGCAGGCCAAACACCGGCACACCGCTCCACATCGCCAACGCCAGCGGCCGCCCGGGTTTGACCGCAATCCGCCACCACGCAAGCGAGCCTGAACTTTGCAACAACTTTGAAACGTGGTCCTCATCACCCGCGGATGCGCCACCTGATGTCAGGATCACATCCGCAGAATTAGCCGCTTCATCGAGTGCTGCTTGCAATGCATTCGGATCGTCGCGGATGATCCCCATATCAACAGGCTCAAACCCCCAACTCGCGATCATCGACAAAAGCATGGGGCGATTTGCATCAAAAATTTGACCCGCTTTGGCAATGCTACCCGCCTCTACCAACTCGTCACCAGTAGAGATAACTGCAACCCGAAGGGGTGCGCGAACGTCGATATTACTGATCCCACCAGCCGTCAGAAAAGCTGCACCCGCGGGGGTGATTTTACGCGCGGTGCGTAGCATCACATCACCTTTCATAACGTCTTCACCAGTCTTGCGCGTGTTGGCACCTTTGCGCAGACCTCCGTGAAAAGCGATGCGAATGGGCTGCCCGTCCTCATCCGTCTCAACGGTGCAATCCTCTTCAAGCACAACCGTATCAACGCCGCTCGGAACAACCGCGCCCGTCAAAATACGGATCGCATGACCTTTTGGAACAGCACCCGAAAACGGCGCGCCAGCGGCGGCGCGCCCCATAACTACGGGTAATTCATTAAGCCCATCCAAGATGGCATCTGCCGAAATTCCATACCCATCGACCGCGCAATTTGCGTGCGGTGGGTTTGCGCGCTGTGCGAAAACATCACTTGCAAGGTAACGCCCCACCGCGTCTTTCACCGCAATGGTTTCTATAGCTGTTACGGCGCGAACCCGTTTTTTCAACTGATCCAGCGCCTCATCAACGGGCGTCCAACTCACGCCTTGTGGCAACGCAAAACAGTCGTTCACAAGAGGGGGAGGCGTCAAGCGGCCGCCATCTATTTTTTGCTTTCGCACACCCAATATCCACCCTTCTTCCCAGGCAATCTGCGCATCATTCGGGTCCGTCGTCTGATCAAAACCTGCACCAAAAAGCGCGTCCAACTCAGCATTCTCGAACGCCTCGCAAACCGCGCGGACCTGACGCGCGTCGAGCACATCAAATATCATTCCAGTATCACCTGTACGATGCGTTGCATCAAACAATGACGGATAAATTTCGGCCAGTACAATGTTTGTTGCGGGCTTTGCAAAACCTGTCTCAAACGGCCAAACTGTAATGCCGCTACCGTAGCGCGCCCGCAGCTTGGCCAACATCGGCAACCCCACAAGAGACTGCCCACCAACAGAGCCCGGTGTGTAGAGCTTCCACATTGGCTGCGCGCTTGACGTCAATGCCTCAACCGTGCGGCGCTCGGGGAACTGCAGGGGACCCCGCTCGGACCCGCGTTGGCGCAACGCATCGGTTTCAGCGCCCTTTGGGCACCCCCAAAAAGGTCCGATGCTATCCAGAGCGCGGTTAATCTGATCGGCCACCTCAAAGCGGTTATTTCTGTTGTCTGGCCCATCTTTAATGCGTTCGGCCAACCAATCCCACACGCCAAGCACAGAAGATTGCCCCGTCAGAGCCTGCGCAAAACCCCGTGGGTAGCCGAAACCAAAATCAAACCCGACGAGAACGCGCGCGCGGGCATCTTGTGCCCTATCAAGCATCGCGTAAATAGCATCCATCGCCGACAGCCGCGTTCGAAAATATTGCACGTCTACTGGCTGCCCGCGCACCTTTGAACCAACATAAATGGCGTTCGCGACGGGCTTGACCGAAGATGGCGTCGAGGAAGATGACCAATCGACCGCGATGATCTGATCGAAGCTCAAAGACCTGCCTTTGCGCAGATGAAATCCGCAATCACGACGGTATCATCCAAATCAAATTGCGGCTTTGACGTATCAAGCACTGTGTCCGTGGCATAGGCCAACACCGATGCGTCCTCGATCATGGATTGGGATGTTTGCTGCCGGTAAGCGCATACTTTCGGGTGCATGTTCCGTTTGAACCCTTCAACCAAAACCAAGTCAACGGGCGCCAGCTGTGCCAGCAATTTCTCAAGCGGTGGCTCGGGCTCTCCGCGCAATTCAGTCATCAACGCCCATCGGTTTGCGCTGGCCAAAAGTACTTGTTGTGCGCCTGCGTCACGGTGGCGGTAGCTATCTTTGCCTTGTTGGTCGATGTCGAAGTTATGATGCGCATGCTTCAATGTGCTTACCGAAAAACCGCGCGCCGAAATTTCAGCCACAAGCCGCTCCATCAAGCCCGTCTTTCCTGCATTTTTCCAGCCAATGACACCAAAAACCTTTTGCTCCGTCATAAGTATCGCTCCGCCTTCGCCAAATCTTCGGGCGTGTTGATATTGAAGAACGGGTCAACCGAACCGACCTCGAAAGAAGCGGTTGCCGCATGATGCTGATCGGTCCACGCGACGACTTTGCGCAGCCCCCCTTGTAAAGCCGCGCGCAGATCATCGCGCAATGCAACCGGCCAAATTCCAAACGTAGGGTGACAACCATCCGTTGCCGCCAAAGCCAGCCGATGGGTCATCTTATCAGCAGCCATCATCAAACGGGGCGTCAAATCACATGGGAAAAAAGGCGTGTCCGCAGCGACGCTTACAACCGTTTCCGCACCCTGCTCAGCCGCCCAATCAAGACCTGCAAGAATACCCGCAAGAGGACCTAAAAACCCACCGATACTGTCAGCAACCACGTCATGACCAATTTGGCCAAACCGCGTGGGATCGCCGTTGGCGTTAAGGCACAGCCCCGCCACTTGTGGTTCAAGACGCTCAATCACCCGCTCAAGCAACGTTGTGCCGCCAAGCTGCAAAAGCGCCTTGTCCCCGCCCCCCATCCGGCGTGCTTGGCCGCCCGCCAGAATAACACCGAAGGGTTGCTTCATTGCTTCGCTCCCTTGCGGCCAGATTTCAATGGTTCGTCGCGGACTGAAGCAAGATCAGCGTCGCGCACCAAACGATCATTGCCAGCCAAACAGACAAACCGCTGCCCACGCATCCGGCCAATCAAGGTCAAACCGACGTGCTGGGCAATTTCCACGCCCCATGCCGTAAACCCAGAACGCGACACTAAGGCCGGAATACCCATCATCGCTGTTTTGATAACCATCTCAGATGTAAGGCGGCCTGTGGTGTACAAAATCTTATCCGATGGGCTCACACCCTCTGACAGCATCCAGCCAGCGACTTTGTCCACTGCGTTATGGCGACCAACGTCTTCCATATAAACGAGGGGGCGATCTTGCTGGCAGAGCACAGTGCCGTGAATAGCACCTGAGGTCAGATAGATGCTGGGTGTCGTGTTGATCTGATGCGCTAATGCATAAAGCCATGACGTTTTCACAGGGACTTGGGGCAACGTCACGCCCTCAAGCCCCTCCATCATATCTCCAAAAACTGTCCCAACAGCACAACCACTTGTACGGGTCTTTTTCTTGAGTTTATCCTCAAACACCGTTTGGCTAGCCGTGCGCACAACCACAGTCTCTAGCTCTTCATCGTAGTCTACGTCAGTGACGTCAGAAGCATCATCGAGCATCCCTTGATTGCACAAAAACCCAAGTGCGAGGTATTGAGGGAAGTCACCAATTGTCATCGCCGTGACAATTTCCTGACTGTTCAAAAATATGGTCAAAGGACGTTCTTCGACCACAAGCGTCTCAATCTGAGCGCCGGTGTGATCAACTCCCGCAACCGAACGCGTCAGGCGCAAACCGCCGCGCGCACCCAGCGGGTCTGGCGCGATAATGTAATCTGCCTCATAAGCCATTTGCATCCCCCTGACACTCGTCTAAGTCGTGTCTTGAACAACGTAGAGAGTCACAATGTTATCTACCACAGCGAAATCGACATATCTGCAGGGCTTCCACGACGGCCTGCCATTTCTTTTGGTCCTTGCACCATTTGGACTGTTGTTTGGGGTCGTGGGCACAGAAGCCGGATTAAACATTGCAGAAGTCATGGGCTTTGGCGTTTTGGTCATCGCGGGAGCCGCACAATTCACAGCGGTGCAGCTAATGGTCGAGGACGCGCCTACACTTATCGTGCTTGCAACATCTCTTGCTGTAAACCTGCGTATGGCCATGTATTCCGCCGCAATGGTGCCACATCTGGGCAAGGCCCGCCTTTGGCAGCGCGCACTTGTGAGCTATTCGATGGTGGACCAAACATACGCACTTGCAGATCAAAAGTTCCAAGACGAAACCGCTTGGACCCTCCCCCAAAAGCTGCGCTATTTTGCGGGCACCGTCACACCCATTTGCTCATCATGGTATGCGATGACCTACGCTGGGGCAAAACTGGGTAGCTCTATTCCGCCGGAATATGCGCTCGACTTTGCGATCCCGATTACATTTCTTGCACTTATCGCACCTGCTTTGCGCACACTGCCACACGTTATTGCAGCGGCAACTTCTGTTGTGGTGGCCCTGTTGTGCATGAATGTGCCGTATAGCCTTGGAATTATCATCGCAGGCATCGCGGCAATGATCGTGGGCGCGCAGGCTGAGTTAATGCTAAAAAAGGAGCCTAAGTCATGATTTCGGATAATGTAAACGTTTGGCTAATTATCGGTGTTTTAGCGCTTGGGACCTTCATTAGCCGGTTTTCATTTTTGGGCTTGATAGGTGACCGTGAATTGCCGGAATGGATTTTGCGACACCTTCGCTACACGGCCGTTGCGGTTTTGCCCGCACTAATTGCACCGGTTGTGCTGTTTCCGCCCGCAACAAACGGTGAAGTGGACCCCGCACGCCTGTCAGCTGCGATTGTCACGTTGGCCGTTGGTGTTTGGACGCGCAATGTCCTTTGGGCAATCATTTTGGGTGCCGCAGCACTTTACGGGATGCTCTATCTCACTGGTGGTTTTGGCTAAAGTGCTAGCGCATTAGTCCAGATCAACATCAATATATTGCGAAAGCGCCACGGCTTTATTGCCGTCATCCGTCTCATAATATTCTTGTTCCGTTACACCGGGCAGTGCGCCAAACCGCTCGCGCGCTTTGTTGGGAAAGTATGTCGTACCAATGCTTTCAAAACCGTCAAGCTGGCTCAAGATACTCGTAATGCTTCGGGTGCACCCCGCCGAAGGGACAGCGCCGTTATTGATTACCAACTGAAGGGCTTGCTCGGCCACACCTGCAGGCACTTCGATCGTTTGTTCAACCACACGGTGGGTAATGCGGGCATGGGCACCGATATAAAATCGCTTATAAAGGGGTGTAATCCCATAAAGCACATCACCACGCTCGGGGATTGATTTAGCTTCAAAACTTCCAGCAGGGTCAAACAGAACGCGCTGCGATCCGTTGACCAGCAGGGCGCTGTGCGCGCCAGAGTTAGTACCGTTACTTACAACAGTAATCAAAGAAAGGGCGGGAGGGCCGTCGTGGCGATAAACGCTCTCGCGGATTTCACTGTCTGTCGCGGTTAGCAGGTCCTGAGGTGGTGTCAGGCACCCCGCCAGCAGCATCGCCGCTGTGAACAGTGCAGCAATGCTCCGCGTTTTCATCTGCTTAACCGCCAATAATGGCGAGCAAGATCAACGTCGCAATGATGATCACCACACTCCACGTTGTGAATTTTACGAAGCCCGCAAAAGTTTTCTCTTGGACTTCGATGTCCATTTTACCGTGCTCGTGCTTGTCATCAGCCATGTCTAATTTCCCGTTTAGCTAAGTATTTTTGAGAACCGCATAAAGCATATTTGCACGTATTTCTAGTGATTTCACTGCCCCTGCGACACTGCTCACACCGGCTTAGGCAACGGGCCTTTCAAGTTGTTCGGCAAGGCGGAAACCAATCCGGTTAGGCTCAGGCGCGTCGACCTCCTTGGGAATTACGCGCAACATCACATTAAGCTGAGTGACGTGCTGTACCAGCTGTGTCTGGGCGCCCACTGCGTCCGTGCCGTAGAACGTAACAATATCAGGGTCAAAATATCCCATGCCTTCAATTCGCAGCACGCCTGCATCGCCACCCGCGAAACCCATCGCGGCCTCATGCTCGGCGTCCAGCGTTTCTTCAAACTTCTTGAGGTACAAAACCACCCGCTCATAAGCCCATTGCGCGGCGCTTTTCTTACTGACCGCTTGGGTCATTGCGGATGGCAGTTTCTCATCTTGGGTGCCTGTCGCGTTTGCGGCACGCATCTTCGGCAGCACATCATCTTCCAATGCGTCCGCGCTTGTTTTAATCACGTTATCCATCGTTACTTCCTTCGCCTATTACACGCCCACACCGCAGCATCATAACGGCAGCGCAGTGGTATCCTTGATGTCTTCCATAACAAAGCTTGCAGAGATATCGGAAACCGCAACCTGCGCGATAAACTTTTTGTAAAACCGATCATACGCCGCAACATCTGCGACACGCACGCGCAGAACATAATCTAGATCACCGGTCATTCGGTGCGCACCGACAATTTCAGGAAATAAGCTCACTGCACGGTTGAATAAACGCATCCATTCCGCATCGTGATTATTCGTCCGTACCATTACAAAAACCAAAAGCGGGCAGCCCGCCTGCTCTGGATCAAGCAGGGTCACACGCTTGCGGATCAACCCCGTCGCCTCCATCGCCTTTATTCGCCGCCAGCAGGCATTGCGGGACAGGTTTGCATGTTCGCCCAACTGATCAAGACTAACAGTAGCGTCATCCTGCAAAGCAGACAGCAAAGCGTTGTCAATAGAATCTAAATCAGCCATAAGTGGAATTTTATCCCAACTTTTCCCGCTTTAACAGTACATTTTTGGGACACAGCCTCACAACTGCGCAGCCATAATAAAGGCACAACAACCCCAACGCCTGTCGGAGCCTGATATGACCCGTGTCCTCACTGCCCTTTTCTCTGATCATCCCGCCTCAGTGAACGAGACCTATTTTGAGCATATGCGCTTTGCAGCGACTTTTGCATTTTGGCTGATGGCGGCCGCTTTTTGCGCTGCGGTGCACGCAATCATTCCTGCCCTATTTGAAAAGACCGCTGGCAACATTATCCGCCGCCTGCATGACAAAATCACGAACCGCTAAGGGTTGTCTGTCACCCGCTGAAACAGCCACTGACCATCCTCAGACAGAGTCCGCGTTGCCCGCCCGTGATGCCAAAGATGTAAGCAATGCGAGAGAGCCTCAACAAGCGCCAGCCCGTATTCGCCGCCTACAATCTGCCGCTTGAACAATGGCATAAAGCACTGTGCTGCAATTTGCGGCTCTGACAAATGGGCCTCCAGACGGCGCAGCGCACCATGATGATTTTCAATCAACTGCCGCATCCGCACGGGCAGGCCCGTGAATGGCAGCTTATGCCCCCCTAAAACAAAATGATCGTCGCGCGCCAATGCGCCCAAACGCTCGCACGCCTCAAGCCAATCAGCGACAGGATCCGCCTCCGGCTCGGTCGCGTAGACACCAATATTTGAGCTGATTGAGGCAATGATCTGATCGCCAGAAATTACCAAATTGTCATCACGGCTCCAGAACGTGGCGTGCTCGGGGGAGTGCCCGTTACCGATGTGAATATCCCAGCTACGTCCGCCCATAATGATAGCGCCACCCTGCTGAATGCGCGTGTAGCCAAGGGGCATCGGCGCAACAAAATCAGCGTAGTTGAAGGGCCGCTCATTGCGGCGCTGTTCAAGAATATCAGACGCCATCCCAGCACGGTGCCAAAAGTCAACGGTTTGCGCAGTCGGCCTGTCCTGCGCATCCAGTTGCAACATGCGCGAAAAAAGCCATGTCGTCCGGGTACAGATAAGTTCTGCGCCAAATTCGGACTGAAACCAGCCCGCAAGACCCACATGATCGGGATGGTGATGGGTGACGATGACCCGTTGAACCGGCTTGCCGGCCAAAGGGCCATCCATCAACGCGCGCCAAATACTTCGGCTCCGTTTAGAAGCAAACCCCGCATCGATGATCGTCCAACTGTCGCCATCATCAAGGGCGTAAACATTCACATGATCAAGCGCCATGGGTAGCGGCAAACGCATCCACAGCACACCTTGAGCGACTTCGATTGCTTCACCCTCAGCGGGCGGCTGCGCGAATGGATAGGCCAGTTTTATCATGGCACATGACTAGGCGAGCAGGTCCTCGGTGGAAAGCGCATAAAGATCATCAGCACCTTCGCGCGCATGGGCAAGAAGGCCTGTGTGCTCTGGCAACAACCGCTTGATGTAGAACCTCGCAAGTCGCGCGCGGCTACTATCAGGTCCCGCAGCAAGAGCCGCCTTAAGGTGATAATGTCCTCCAAGAACCCGCGCAAACCCGCGCAAATAAGGCACCGCACCGGCAAAGCGGTGGTTGCTATCTGATTGTGAAACCATCCACTCGGTTGTCTCACGCAAAGTCTCGGACGCCTCCCAAAGTGGGCCAGCAAGGCTTTCATGCGTACCGCGGCAACCTTCCGCTTGGGTTTGTACTTCTTCAATCAACGCAAAGGCAGCATCTCCGCCGTCCGCAAGTTTTCTGGCCACAAGATCCATCGCCTGAATGCCGTTAGTGCCCTCGTAAATCGCGGTGACGCGCGCATCGCGGCTGTATTGAGCGGCACCTGTTTCCTCAACGAAACCCATTCCCCCATGCACCTGAATGCCCTCAGCCGCCACGGCCATGCCAACGTCGGTCCCGAATGCCTTGGCGATCGGCGTCAGAAAGGCGGCCCGTGCGTGCCAAAAGGCATCGCTGCTGGCCGTTCCCATATCAATCGCTGCAGCGCAGGACAGCGCAATTGCACGCGCCGCAAATAGATCAGCTTTCATCGTAGCCAACATCCGGCGCACATCTGCGTGGTCAACGATAGCGCCAGTAGCGACCGCATCATTTGGTACGGTCGCGCGGCCTTGCTTGCGGTCCCGCGCATAGCTTAACGCGTGTTGAAGCGCCCCTTCTGCAACTCCTGTGCCCTGAATTGCTACACCGACCCGGGCGTTGTTCATCATGGTGAACATTGCCGCCATACCAGCATGCTCCGCCCCAACAAGCCAACCAGTTGCACCATCATATTGCATCACCGCAGTGGGCGACGCGTGCAAACCCATCTTATGCTCAAGGCTGACCACATGCAGCGCGTTGGCTTGGCCAGCATCGCCATTATCATCGGGTAGATACTTCGGGACCATGAACAGACTAATGCCTTTGGTTCCAGCAGGCGCATCTGGCAAGCGCGCCAAAACAAGATGGCAAATATTTTCCGCCATGTCGTGATCACCGTAGCTGATGTAAATCTTTTGCCCCGTAATCTCGAATGTTCCATCACCGCGCGGCACCGCTTTGGTGGTCAGCGCACCAACATCACTGCCGGCTTGCGGCTCGGTCAGGTTCATCGTTCCGGACCATTCGCCGCTAATCAGCTTGGGCAAATATGTCTGCTTAATCTTTTCATCCGCGTGCGCTTCAAGCGCCTCAATCTGGCCTTGAGTCATCAGCGGGTTCAATTGCAGCGATAGGCATGCGCTCGCCATCATCTCATTCACCGCCGAGGTAAGCGTTAGCGGCAGGCCCATCCCGCCGCCATCAGGGTGCGCAGAAATTCCCATCCAACCGCCATCCGCCAAGGCGCGATACGCCTCTTTGAAGCCATCGGGCATAACAACAACGCCGCCTTTCAACACCGCATGCTGAATATCGCCTACGCGTTGCAGCGGGACCAAAACTTCTTCGCAGACTTTGCCAACCTCAGACAAAAGCGCGTCGGTTATATCGCTGCTTACGTCCTCAAAACGGGCCGTTGCGCAGATATCTGAAAACCCAACAATGTGGTCGAACAAAAATTTATACTCAGCAAGAGGCGCGACATATGGCATGAAAACTCCGGTAATTTACGCAGGCTTGGCAATCTAACCCCATAAGCGTAAGTCAGTCTGCACGGCCACAGCATCGCGCGGCCACCGACCTCAATCAATGGAAACGCGGCGTCATAGATGGAAACGAAACTGCTCAAGACCGCCCAAGAAGCAGGCACACTTTTGGCCCAAGGCGGGTTGGTGGGGTTCGCAACCGAGACAGTCTATGGGCTTGGCGCCGACGCAACGAACGCAACTGCCGTGGCGAGCATTTATGAGGCAAAAGGACGGCCAAGCTTCAACCCGCTGATCATACATGTACCAAGCATTGCCGATGCCGAACCCTACGTAGAAATGAACGAGATCGCACAACGCCTTGCCGCCGCATTTTGGCCCGGGCCCTTAACACTTGTGCTGCCCCTGAGGCCCAATTCAGGCATTTGCGATCTGGTCACCGCAGGCCTTTCAACCGTGGCAATCCGCGTGCCTGATCACGAACAAGCGCGCGACGTTTTGCGCTCAGCAGGCACACCGGTCGCAGCGCCCTCTGCAAACCCGTCAGGTCGCATCAGCGCCACAACAGCCCAGCACGTTATGCACGGTTTAGGCGGCCGAATTGATGCCGTGTTAGAAGGGGACCCTTGTAGCATAGGCTTGGAGTCCACAATCATTGCTGTGGCACCCACACCAACTGTCCTGCGGTTTGGCGGATTGGCCTTGCGTGACATCGAAGCAATCACCGGCCCACTTTCCCACGACACAACACCCGCTGCCGTCGCCGCCCCCGGCCAGCTCAGCAGCCATTACGCACCGCGCCAAGCGTTGCGCATGGATGCCGTCACCGCAGAGGCAGACGAAGTGCTGTTGGGTTTCGGAGAAGTGAGATGCGATCTTAACCTATCGCCAAGTGCAGATTTGCGGGAAGCGGCAGCCAATTTATTCACCCATCTGCACAGCCTTGATCGCCTTAACCAGCCCATCGCCATGTCACCTATACCAGATCACGGACTGGGCCGCGCTATAAACGACCGATTGCGCCGCGCCGCTGCACCGCGCGATTAAGGTGACCTAGGCCTGTCCGCCAACCACCGACAAAAGCCGCGGATCAATCCCCAGCATATCAAGCGCGACCGATCTTTTGTCATCGCTTGGCGTATCGAAAACAAGCGCGCTATCTGCCTCAACCGTAAGCCATCCATTCATCGATATTTCAGCCTCTAGTTGGCCAGGACTCCACCCCGCGTAGCCCATCGCCATAACCATGCTGCGCGGCCCAACGCCTAAGGCAATATCTTCCAAAATATCCCGCGTAGCAGTCATTCCAACACTATCTGATACCTGCAAGGTGCTGTCGTTGCCTGCGTAATCACCGCTGTGCAACACAAAGCCGCGCCCCTGCTCAACCGGACCGCCGTAATACATTGGCAAGCTCTCAACTGGCTTAAGCGGCTCAATTTCAAGATGCTCCAGCAACCCTTTGAATGTCACCTTCTTGGTCGGCTTATTCAGGATCAGTCCCATCGCCCCTTCAGACGTATGATCGCAAATATAGACCACGCTGCCGGCAAATCTTGGATCATCCATGCCGGGCATTGCGATCAATACGTGACCTACCAAGGTGGTTTGAGGAAAAGTTGAGTCGCTCATGCCATCACCATGAGACACCAAAGAACCATCGGCAAGCGCGCATCGCTGACATATGCTTGTCGTGAACGTGATTTCCAAAACGCGGCAAGCTGCGTATGAAGTGGATGTAATGACGAACGCCCTTACAAAATACGCAGCCACATTTGTGGCCACCCTTTTGGGGTGCACAACCGCGATCGCCTCAGACGCGGCAAGCGATGCGGCTTCCATTGATGTGCTCGGCGGGTGGCGTGAGGCTGACGGCACGCATATGGCGGCACTGCGGATCACCCTAGCGGATGGGTGGCACACATATTGGCGCAGCCCTGGCGACGCAGGTGTACCGCCTGCGTTTCATTGGGGCGGCACACGCAACGTTGATACTGTGAAATTCCACTGGCCCGTCCCTGATGTGCATGTTCAAAACGGGATGCGCACTCTGAGCTACACTGATCAAGTTGTTATCCCGATCACTGTAAGTCCGAAAAACGATGGCAGCATGCGGATCAAGGGCAAGGCAGAAATCGGTGTGTGCAAAGATATCTGCATCCCCACAACACTGCGGTTTGATGGCCGGCTACCGGAAGTCGGCGCGCTTGATGGGCAGATCGCCGCTGCGCTCGTGGAGCAACCCCTAAGCGCGCGTGAGGCAGGCGCCAAACGGCCCATCTGCACCATCACGCCCGCAGACGACGGTGTTGTTTTGACGGCATCTGTTACATTGCCCAAACAAGGCCCCAGCGAAATAAGTGTGCTTGAGGTGGCCAACCCAAATGTATGGGTGTCGGAGGCCGAAACCATCCGGACTGGCGGCACAATTTCGGCAACCGCAACGCTGCTTGAGGCGAACGGTAAACCCTTCATTATAGACCGAAGCGGCGTCATCATGACTGTTTTGGCCGGTGGTCAGGCTGTGGAAATCAAAGGCTGCACGGGCGGCTAAGCGCCGCTTACCTTTTTGCTGGAGCGCATAGTGAACATGATCGCTGTCGCCATAAAGACCAGCACACCCGCACCCAAAACAATTCCCGCAAACCAACCGAGCGCGGCCAATGCGCTTGCCGCACTACCCCACGCCAAATTTCCAGTCGCCATGACCGAACCAAGTGTTGCCGCAAAGCCCAACGCGACCACCAGACCAAGCACCAAAACTGGCAGCACAACACCGCGCGCACGCGCCCCAAAACGCCCCCGCGCGCTGACGGCGCGCCTTGCTGCTTCTGACAAACGGCGCACGTCCATTTGCATCGCGATTAATGAGGGCACGATTAACAGAACAAGTGCCATCCCAACGCCTAAACCGTAAACGAGTGTGATCACGGTTGGCTTCAAGAACTGTGCTTGGCTTGAGGTTTCATAAAGTAGCGGCATCAGGCCCAACACGGTGGTCAACGTGGTCAACAATACGGGCCGCAAGCGGTCGCAGACCCCGTCGATGATTGCCGGTCCAAGGCCGCGATCTTTGGCATAATCATCGATGGTTGTGACAAGAACGATTGAATCGTTGATCACAATCCCAATCATCCCGATCAACCCGACAACTGTGAACATCGATAACGGAACGCCCCACTGCCAGTGGCCATAGATTGTTCCAATCAACCCAAACGGAATAATGGCCATAACAACAACGGGCCGCGTCCAACTACCGAAGACCCACGCCAGAGCCAAAAAGATGCCAAGTAGTGACAGCATCAACCCTAGGCGCGCATCGTTCAAAAACGTGTCTTCGTCCTCAGAGGCACCAGAAAACTCGTAAGACACGCGCAGATCCGCTTCAATTTTGGGAAGGATTACTTCGCGAACAGTATCAAGAATTTCATTGGCACGGGCCGCGTCATCTTGGTTCAGCTCACCTGTAACCGAAACCAATGCCACACCGTTTTCACGGTTCACCGTGCGGAAACCCGTGCGCCGTTCAACCTCAACGATATCAGCAAGCGGTACGTATTGCCCTGTAGCCGAGCGAACCAACATCTGGCTCAGAAAGTCTTGGGTTAAAGCTGCTTCGGGCAACTCCACACGGATCGTCGCACTGCGCGCACCAACTGGATAAGTAGCCGCCTCAATGCCATTTAGACGAGCGCGCAGATCGCGGCCAAGCCCGTCAATTGTAAAGCCTAAGGCCTGCCCTTTTGCCGTCAACTCAAGGATCAGCTCCTCTTTGTCGTAGGGCAGATCATCTTCCACAGCGCTTACTTCGGGGAACTGAACAAGCTGTTCTTTGAGAGCGCCGCTTGCGTCTTTCAGTGTCTGCGCATCAGCGCCATAAAACTGAACGTCAATCGCATCCCCACCACCCGGGCCGCTGCCCCAACTGCGAAAACTAATCGCCTCAAGCTGTGGATGGCGCGCAACGCGGTCCTGCAAATCAGACACAAAATCGCGGCTTGAATACCCAACACGCAGGTCAGCATCGATAAGTTCAATACTCACGCCACCTAATTGATCTTTCTCTTTTGTCTCAGAACCCGAAATTGCCCGTCCCGCGTTTCCGCCAATTTCGCCCAAAACGTAATCAACAGGGTTTGCCCCGATACGGGCCTCAACTTCAGCGCCCAACTCATCAATCGCCTGTTGCATCAAACGCATTTGCGCCAGCGTATCGGCCCGCACAGCACTATCCACCATCGCGAAATTACCCGTGACCGAACCACGTTCAGGCGCATTGAAAAAACGCCACTGCACATCGCCCTTGATGAACAAAACAGAGGACAACGCCAGCATCACAAGTGCGCCTGCGAAAACGGGGTAACGTGCCTTGATCACACCCGCAATGAATGGGCGGAACATCGTCTCGCGGAACCAGTCAAACCCACGGTTCACAGTTCGGCTTGGCAAATCGTACCAACGTAATTTGTCCCCATGCGCCAGCGCACCCGCCATGTGGTGCGGCAAAATAAAGAAGCACTCAACCAAAGAAGCGATCAGAACAGCAATCACCGTAAAGGGAATATCGCTGATCAAATCACCAAATCGGCCGCCAATCGCCACCAGGCCGAAGAATGCAATGACAGTCGTCACAGTGGCGCTGAACACAGGAGATGCCATTCGGCGCGCTGCATTTTCAGCCGCAACGATCGGGGCCTCGCCAAGCCGTCGCGCTCTGAAATCAGCGTGCTCACCCACAACAATCGCATCATCAACGACGATCCCGAGCGTAATGATAAGCGCGAAAAGGCTAATCATATTAATCGTCAAACCAGCGGCATACATGATGGCAATCGCCGAAAGCATGGCCACTGGAATGCCCGCAGCAACCCAAAACGCAGTACGGGCGTTCAGGAACAAAAATAGCAGCAACACCACGAGGCCCAGCCCCGTCAGGCCATTTTCAATCAGGATATTGAGGCGGCCACTGATCGCCTCGGCGCGGGTGCGGATCAACTCAACGCTAACCCCCGCAGGTAGATTAAGCGACATTTCATCGGCCACGCTTTGGACCTGTTCTTGGATGTTAATCGCATCCCCTTGATCCGAGCGATCCACACGAATGGAAAGTGCAGGTGCATCTCCCACGAAGTAGGCACGCTCGCGGTCAATGCCCTCAACGCGGACCTGCGCTACATCACCAATTGTTAGTGCGGCACCACCCACATCAGAACGCAAAACAATCGCCGCAATTGCGCGCGCATCACGTTTAGCGACACCCGTTCGTACACGCGCTGTGGCGCCCACATCACCTGCAGGGTCAGCTGTGACCTCAGCACCAATGGCCTGGGCGATGTCGGCCATGGTCACGTCGAAACGGATCAAATCCGTTTGGTTCACCTCAACAACTGTGTTGGGAGCCGCAACACCGCGGATGGTGGCGCGCGTCACCCCTTTAGCAAAAAGGCGGTTCACAAATTCATCAGCCAACAGCCCAAGCTGCTCAACACCAATGGGTCCAGTTATGACAACATCCGTAACGCGGTCGCGCCACGTACCACGCCGCACACGCGGATCATCGGCGTCTTCGGGCAACGTGCTGATCGCGTCAACAACACCCTGCACGTCATCCGCCGCACGCGACATGTCCCAGCCCGGCTCAAAATCCAACGTGACGGACGCACTACCCTCGCGTGAGACTGCCCGTGAACTTTGCACACCCTCAACACCCAACAACGCAGGCTCAACCACCTGTACGATGGCCGCATCGACATCTTCAGCGCCGGCACCTTGCCAGCCCACCGAAACCGTAACGTTGTCGACAACAACATCAGGGAAAAATTGCGCACGCATTTTGGGCAGCGATGCCGCCCCCAACACAAGCATAACGACCAACAATAAATTCGCAGCCGTTTTGTGCCTCGTAAAATACGACAGAACCCCGCCTGTGGATGCACCAATATCGCGCATCAGCTGCCCATCCGTGCTTCAATCCGCTCCACCACGCGGGCAGGAACCACATCCTGATTAAGTTGGGCCAAAACTCTGTCTTTTGCGGCCTTAGGCATGCGCGTATTGGCATTGATAAATGCGACAAGCTTGGCGCGCCGTTCCGGCGTCAGCGCAACGGTCTGCGGCTCTTCAACAACGGCATCGGCGCGCAGCGGACGGACTTTGATACCCGCGCCCAGAACCGGAGAGCGCGCAGTCACGACCTCGCGGCCTTCCATATTACGTGCGCGAACCAATACGAAATCGCCCTGACGACGAAGAACCTGAGCCTGCACCACTTCCAAACGCTCATCCTCGCCCAGCACAAGCAGCTCACCACTGGCATTCACCGCCGCAGCAGGCAGGCTGACAACCCAGTTCAACGCGGGCTCTGCAATACTAACGCTGACGAAATCACCGGGGCGCATCCCCCGTGGGTCATTGAGGCGCGCAAACACCAATCGGCCCGTTTGCCCCTCACCAACACTTGCACCTTCGCGGGCAATCACGCCGCTGCTTTTCATATCGGTGCCCAAAACGTCAAGCGTGACGGTGACCGGCGCTTGCGTCAAAGCGCCAGCATCATCCAAAAGCCGTGCGTATTGGGTCGTGGACAGACGAAAGGCCACCTCCAGTTGTGCGGGATCAACAAGCTGCGCAAGCGCCGCCCCTTGTGCGGCACGCGTACCTTCCACCACAGCCACATCGGCCAAGGTGCCATCAAATTTTGCGCGGATCTGCGTGTCCGCTAGGCGACGCTCTGCCTCCATACGCGAAATCTCCAGCCGCTCAATTTGCGCATCGGCACGGTCCACACGTGCCTGCGCCTGCTGTACTGCTTGTCTGCGGGTCAAAATAGCTTGATCAGCTGCAGCAACCGCTAATTCAGCAGCCTCGACAGCAGCATCTGTGCCGACACCGCGATCCTTTAGGTCCTGCTGCCGCACCAGCGCACGGCTGCGCAAATCGCGCTGTGCGGTCACGCCAACCAGATCATCTTTTGCCAAAACCAAAGCCGCTGTTGCCTCGCGCTGTTCGGCAAGCGCATCAGACACATCCGCTTTAACGCGTGCCAACGCTGTTTGTGCTTCAAACGGGTCGATGCGTACCAGCAACTCACCCTCAGAAACACGACCGCCTTCCGTAAAGTTAGGTGAAACTTCAATAACGGGGCCTGCGACTGCTGCGCGCAAATCAAGGGTGCGGCGGCTTTCGATTTGACCGAACACTGTCATCTCAGGGACGACTGTTGTCGGCTCAAAGGGAACGACATTTACTGTAAATGTCCGCTCGCGTGCTGGTCTAGCGAACGGTGTTTGTGCCGCTTTTTCGCGAACAGCGCTCACCACCGAGTAGCCAGCAAAGCTGACCAAGCCCGCGGTCAACGCCAACATCACCACGCCCATAAGGCTACGCATCAAGAATCGCATCGCATTATCCCAATTGTCTACGGTAGGATTTAGGCCCTTTTGGCGATTTACCAAATCTTTAACGAACCAGAGCCGCGTTTCCGTCGGTCATCTGCACAAAAACTTCACTTCCGGCGTTTGTGTTCATCGAGGCGGGGCATGATTTCCACAAAATTACAGGGACGGTGGCGGTAATCGAGTTGCTTGACCAAAATCTGGTCCCACGCGTCCTTGCACGCGCCAGTGCTACCTGGAAGTGCGAACAAATACGTCCCGTTTGCAACGCCTCCGGTCGCCCGGGATTGAATTGCGCTGGTGCCGATCTTCGCCATGCTTACATGGGTGAAAACTGTGCCGAATGCATCGATCTCTTTTTCATAAACGTCCCTGTGTGCCTCCACGGTGACATCCCGCCCAGTCAGGCCCGTACCTCCCGTAGATATAATCACGTCAACGGCCTCATCATCACACCAAACGCGCAGAATATTCGAGATTTCCGTCTGGTCATCTTTCACGATGTTGCGCGCAACCAATTGGTGACCTGCCGCTTCAAGGCGCGCCACAAGCGTATCGCCGGAGCGGTCATCGCCAGACGTGCGCGTATCACTGACCGTAAGCACCGCAATTCGCACGGCTATGAATTCGCGCGTTTCATCAATCCGGCTGGCTGAACTCATGGGCCATTTCCCTTCAGGCGCGCGCGCACATCGAGCAGGTCAGCCCACGCCTCGCGCTTTACGGCGGGGTTGCGAAGCAAATACGCTGGATGGAACATCGGCATTACCGGCAATCCTGTTGCCTCGGCCCATGTGCCGCGCAGACGGGTCACACCTTTGCGATCAAGCAAGGCCTGACAACTTATGTTACCCATCGCGATCAGAACTTTCGGAGCCGCCAGCGCGATATGACGCATTAGGAAAGGCTGCATCATCGCAATCTCAAGCGACTTTGGATCACGGTTAGACGGAGGCCGCCACGGGATAACATTTGTGATGTAGACGTCTTTTGTGCGCGAAACGTCAATCGCGCCCAACATCCGGTCAAGCATGGCACCAGCAGCGCCAATGAAAGGCCTGCCCGCAATGTCCTCTTCGCGGCCCGGTGCTTCACCCACAACCATCAACGGCGCGCCCACAATGCCGTCACTGAACACCAAATTTTGCGCGCCTTTTTTTAAATCACAATGCTCAAAGCCCGCGATTGCGGCTTTCAACTCATCCAGATTAGACGCGGCCTGCGCGGCTTTTTGCGCCTCGGCGACGACATCTAATTTTGGGGTAATGACAGGTGCTGCGGGCTCAACCGCTTTTGCAGCTACTTTGGGCGTTTCTGCAGGCACGTCATAGCGGTTGATCGGCGCGTCACTGATGCATTCATCAGCACCCAACTCCACCTGCCACTCCAGCGCGGCAAGGCCGCTGTGCCAATCCAATGATTCCATGTGGCTAAACGTATGCGCAGCCATTGAGATGGTAAACACCTTGCCGCGCTTTGGATGGGCTCATATAAGGCTCTGAACATCATGTTGAGGGGACTTAAGACATGGGATGGCGCGCCAAACACCTGCTTGGAATCGAACAACTCGCCCCTGATGAGATTACGACCCTTCTTGATCTGGCGGACCAATATGTTGCGCTGAACCGCCAGCCTCACAAGCATTCTGATGTGTTGGCAGGTCTGACACAAATCAACATGTTTTTCGAGAATTCGACCCGGACCCAAGCCAGCTTTGAGTTGGCGGGCAAACGTCTTGGCGCGGATGTGATGAACATGGCCATGCAGGCCAGCTCGATCAAAAAGGGCGAAACCCTGATTGATACGGCAATGACCCTGAACGCAATGCATCCCGATTTGCTGGTGGTGCGCCACCCTCATTCGGGCGCGGTTGATCTGTTGTCGCAAAAAGTAAATTGCGCAGTGCTGAACGCGGGCGATGGGCGCCATGAACACCCCACGCAGGCGCTTTTGGATGCCTTGACCATTCGGCGCCGCAAGGGACGGCTTCATCGTCTCAACATCGCGATTTGTGGCGATATCGCCCACAGCCGCGTTGCGCGCTCAAACATCATGTTGTTGGGCAAAATGGAAAACCGCATTCGCCTTATCGCACCGCCCACGTTGATGCCCGCAGAAATTGACCACTTCGGCGTCGAAGTGTTCGACAACATGGAAGAAGGCCTTCAAGACGTTGACGTTGTGATGATGCTGCGCCTTCAGCGCGAGCGGATGGACGGTGGCTTTATCCCATCTGAGCGTGAGTATTATCACCGCTATGGTCTGGATCAGGCAAAACTAGACAACGCAGCAAGCGACGCAATTGTCATGCACCCAGGTCCAATGAACCGAGGTGTTGAGATCGACGGCGAACTTGCCGATGACATCAACCGTTCGGTCATCCAGGAGCAAGTCGAAATGGGCGTCGCTGTGCGGATGGCCGCGATGGAATTGCTTGTCCAAGCCAGCCGCGAAACAGCCCAAGAGGTTGCAACATGAGCTGGCTCAAGCGCGTTGAGGCCGACGAAGCCGGCATCGTGCGGCTATATGCGGTCGCTCTCCCTGCGGCTGAAGCGAAAGCCCTAACTGCACATGACGTACAGCAGGCCCTTAACGCACCCAAACTAGATACAGATTTTGTCGAAATCTTCAGCGTAAATGACCTCGAAGACATCGGCCTGCGCGGCTATATGGAAACCGGCCTTGGCATCGCATCGCGTAATATCGACCCCTATGCAGAACGAATTGTGGATGTAGACGGCTATGTCGTCGTCGTTCTGTCCAAGGCATTCGCAGGGCAGGTCACATCACTTGCCCATAAGCACCCGCTGCGACCAATTGGTGCTTTCAAAGAAGCAGGCGCGCAAACGCCTACCATCACCTTAGAAAGCGATGCGGCGGTCACCCCGCCAGAAGTGGATGACACCGGCCCCGAGGGTAAGCCGAAAAAGAAGAAAAGTGACGCGGCGATAAGCGGCATGATCGCCACCTATGCATTGCTGACGATGTTCGCCCTTGTTGGCCTTATGATCTGGATCGCAGGATAAAGACAAAATGACCACGACCTACATCAACGCCCGCCTGATCAACCCCGCAACGCGCACAGATGCCTTCGGCAGCCTCACGGTAGCCAACGGGCAGATCACAGCGATCGATGGACCGCAAGTTGGGACTATTATTGATCTGGACGGGGCGTGCCTTGCACCGGGCATCGTTGATATTGGCGTAAAAATTTGTGAGCCAGGAGAGCGTCACAAAGAGAGTTATGCTTCTGCGGGGGCCGCGGCTGCCGCAGGCGGGGTCACCACAATTGTAACCCGCCCCGACACAGACCCCGCAATTGATACGCCCGAAGTGTTAGAGTTCATCGCAAAGCGCGCAGAAAAAGACAGCCCCGTCAAAGTGCACCCCATGGCGGCCCTGACAAAGGGACGCGCAGGCAACGAAATGGTTGAGATAGGCTTTTTGCAAGACGCGGGTGCAGTAGCGTTCACAGATTGCGATCACGTCATCACCAACACCAAAGTTTATCAACGCGCATTAACCTACGCACGATCACTTGGCGCACTGGTCATCGGCCACGTGCAAGAGCCAACCCTGAGCAAATGCGCCTGTGCAACAAGCGGCAAATTCGCCTCGTTGCGCGGGTTGCCAGCCGTGTCACCTATGGCTGAGCGTATGAGCCTTGATCGTGATATCGCGCTGGTAGAAATGACCGGTGCGAAATACCACGCAGATCAGATTACAACCGCACGCGCGATCCCCCCCCTAAAACGCGCCAAGGCGAATGGTCTGGATGTGACGGCAGGTGTCAGCATCCATCACTTAACGCTGAACGAACTGGACGTGGCCAACTACCGCACGTTCTTTAAGATCAAGCCTCCTCTGCGTTGCGAAGATGACCGCATTGCAATGATCGAGGCGCTTGCGGATGGAACTATCGACATCATCCATTCTATGCACACCCCCCAAGATGAGGAAAGCAAGCGCCTGCCATTTGAGGAAGCCGCAAGCGGTGCGGTTGCTCTTGAGACCCTGTTTCCCGCAGCGCTTCGGGTTGTCAATTCTGGCATGATTGATCTGCCGACGCTCTGGGCTGCCCTGTCGCTCAACCCCGCAAACCGGCTAGGCCTTGCGCAAGGTCGCCTTGAAGTTGGCGCGCCTGCCGATCTGGTGGTGTTTGATCCCAGCGCACCTTTCGTTATGGATCGGTTCAAACTGAAATCGAAATCCAAGAACACGCCGTTCGACGGACAACGCATGGAAGGTCGGATCATCGCAACGCTCGTTGACGGTGAACTGGTCCACGGCACCCTATGACAATCATGACACTCGTTCTTGCCGCACTTGCAGGCTATCTCTTTGGTGCAATTCCGTTTGGCATTGTGATGGCCAAAGTGTTCGGGCTTGGTGATTTGCGGGCAATTGGGTCCGGCAACATTGGTGCGACGAATGTTTTGCGCACCGGAAACAAACTTGCTGCCTTTCTGACCCTGATCCTTGATGCAGGCAAAGCGGGCATTGCTGTCTTACTTGCCGGTGCTCTTTTCGGAGAACTTGCAGGACTGGTGGCGGGGCTGGCCGCATTTGTCGGCCATTGCTATCCGGTCTGGCTGGGCTTCAAGGGTGGTAAAGGGGTCGCCACTTTCTTTGGCCTGATTTTCGCCGCTTGCTGGCCTGTTGGTTTGGCCACTGGTGCCACTTGGCTCGTCATTGCCGCCCTCAGCAGATATTCGTCTCTGTCTGCACTGATCGCCAGCGCGCTTACACCGGTCTATGCGGCGACACTTGGAGGGACACTCATGGTGCCCTTCCTCATCGTCTTGGCTCTACTGATCTTTTGGCGGCACACCGAAAACATTCAGCGCCTATTGAAAGGCACCGAAGGTAAAATTGGTAGCAAGTAATCAGTAGCTGTATTCGCCGTAGATGCGAGACAGATCACCGTCCCATTCACCCTTATAGCGCGCAAGCAATTCATCCGCTGGCGTCATGCCTGTTTCCAGCGTCTCATGCAGTGCGTTCAGGAAATGCGTCTCATCAGGAACCATGCCACCTGCGCCCGCTTTGCCGCGCGCCTTCAGGCCGGCTTCGGCAATGGCAACCAGCTCACGTGCCAGATCAGCCATAACAATACCGTCAACCTTAGCCTGCAATCCGTCTACCGATGCCGCGACGCGAAGCGCTTCACGTTGTTCGGCGCTCCAACCTTTGCAAAGGTCCCAAGCCGCATCCAGCGCGCTTTGATCGTAACAAATACCGACCCAAAACGCAGGAAGCGCACAAAGTCTACGCCATGGGCCACCATCCGCTCCGCGCATTTCCAAGAACTGCTTGATCCGCGCCTCTGAGAAAATTGTCGTGAGGTGATCGGCCCAGTCAGACAACGTCGGCTTTTCACCAGGTAGCGCAGGCAACTGCCCTTTCAGAAAGTCACGGAACGACATTCCCAAGGCGTCCACGTACTTTCCGTCGCGGTAGACAAAATACATCGGCACATCGAGCGCATATTGCACCCAAGCCTCAAACCCGAACCCTTGCTCAAATACAAACGGAAGCGTGCCCGTGCGCGCATCATCCAGATTGCGCCAAATACGGCTCCGCCAAGATTTATGACTGTTTGGCTTACCCTCAAAGAACGGTGAATTTGCAAAAAGGGCCGTGGCAACAGGTTGCAGGGCCAAGGCGACGCGCAGCTTTTGCACCATGTCCGCCTCTGAACCGAAGTCGAGGTTCACCTGAACAGTGCAGGTCCGGTACATCATTTGTTTGCCGTGCGTCCCAACCCGGTCCATGTAATCCGTCATCAGCTTATAACGGCCTTTGGGCATCACCGGCATTTGCGCGCCGCTCCATACGGGGGCTGCACCCAGGCCAATAAACTTTACGCCAATTTCGTCCGCAATCGCGCGCACTTCTGCGAGGTGCGTGTTCACTTCATCACAAGTTTGGTGAATATTTTCCAGCGGCGCACCGGACAACTCAAGCTGGCCACCCGGCTCAAGGCTGACGTTTGCACCGCCTTTTTCAAGACCAATGATGTTGCCCGCCTCAACCACCGGAGACCATCCAAAGCGCCCTTGAAGCCCTTCTAGAACCGCCTTGATCGACCGCTCACCCTCATAGGGCAAAGGCAGATGGCTGTCTTGGCAATATCCAAATTTCTCATGCTCGGTCCCAATACGCCAAGCATCCTTCGGCTTGCAGCCTTTCTCCAAAAGCGCTGCAAGATCATCGTGGTGTTCGATTGGGCCGCCGCCGCTTTGTGGAATAGACATACGCAAAGTCTCCGCTGGAGTGGGTCAAGGTATAGAGTGCGTGGCCTCGCCAGACGCGCTTGTCAATGGGCGTTACTGCACAGCCGTATGCGCACGGGCATCTTTGGACTGCCAGATCAAAACCATCGGCACATCCTCGGCCATAGCGCGGCGCGGCGCATCAAGATCAACCCCATCAAGGGACGAAAGCGCGTCATATATAGTCTCGGCCTTCGCAGCACTGTTGGGCACGGTCAGTGACGGCGCGCCGCGCGCATCGAACTGCCAATACAAAACGCCGCGGTGCTTGTGGATCATAACGCGGATCAACTCATTGATAGAAACCACGCCGCCACCATCAGGTTCAAAATATGCGATCTGCCTTTCGGTGACCTCGACAACGCCTGCGCCACCACGCCCGAACGGAAAGCGTGCACGCTGCACGCCCTGCACGGTGACCGCAGCACCAACAATCATCAAAAGGCCGCCGGCCCAAGGCGTTAAACCAAAAGAAGTCACCGCCACGTAAAGCCCAAACGACACAAGGCCTAAGCCCACGAGCACTTCACGCCATTTAGCAAGAAAAGCTAAAACTTCGGGGCGGATAAAATTCATGCCCAATCCCCTTTGCTTTGCTGCCACAGCGTCAGCGCGGCAACAGCAGCCGTATCTGCGCGCAACACCCGAGGTCCAAGCGATAGCGTCTGCACGAAAGGTAGCCCAAGCAAGCGGCTCCGCTCTTCGGGTGAAAAGCCGCCCTCCGGCCCGATCAAGATAGCAGCGGGTGCCGAGGCAAGACTTGATAGGTCAGCCGTTGCGCGCCCTGCCAGTGTTTCGTCGCAAAAAATCAGTTGTCGCACCGGATCCCATGCGTCCAGCACCGCGCTTAACTTTTGCAAAGGGGCCACGGTGGGCACATAAGTCCCGCCGCATTGCTCAGCCGCTTCAACAGCATGCGCTTGCAACCGGTCTTGGCGAATCCGCTCTGCGTTGGTGAACTGGGTTTGAACGGGAAAAATTTTTGCGGCGCCCATCTCGGCCGCTTTTTCGACAATGAAGTCCGTGCGCGCCTTTTTAATCGGGGCAAACATTAACCAAAGGTCCGGCGGCACACTTTGTTCTTGGGCCTGCGCAAAGCAGGTCAAAACGCCGCCACGCTTAGCGGCTTGTGTGATTTTTGCGTCCCATTCGCCGTTCGCACCGTCAAAAACAGAAATCACCTGCCCCACTGCCAATCGCATTACACCAAATAAATAGTGCGCTTGTGATTGTTCCAAAGGAACTATTTGATCCTGCCCCAACGGGTGATCTACATATAAACGAACTTTCGCCATGGAGCGTACACTATGACCGACACCCCCCAAGGCCAAGTGGCAGATGCCGTAAAAGATAATTGGGTCGACAAATTTGCTCCGCGCGCGACACGCCCGTTTTTGCGGCTGGCCCGTGCAGACCGCCCGATCGGGACCTGGCTGTTGCTGTTGCCGTGCTGGTGGGGCTTGGCCTTGGCGATCTTGTCTACGGGGCGCGCGTCACTGGCTGATCTGTGGATTGCATTGGGTTGCAGCGCGGGTGCGTGGCTGATGCGCGGTGCGGGCTGCACATGGAATGACATCACAGACCGTCACATTGACGCCTCCGTTGCGCGCACACGGTCGCGACCACTACCGTCGGGACAGGTAACAGTGAAGGCCGCACTGATCTGGCTGGTTGCCCAATGCCTTGTTGCTTTTGCGATTTTGCTTAGCTTCAACACCGCAGCAATTATCTTGGGCATAGCGGCCCTGCTGCCCGTGGCGATCTACCCCTTTGCCAAACGGTTCACTTGGTGGCCGCAGGTATTTTTGGGACTTGCCTTCAACTGGGGCGCACTGCTGGCTTGGACGGCAAACACAGGCAGCTTGGGCTGGCCCGCAGTCCTGCTTTATGTCGGAGGGATTTTCTGGACGCTGTTCTACGATACGATCTATGCCCACCAAGACACCGAAGACGATGCGTTGATCGGCGTGAAATCAACCGCGCGATTGTTCGGAGACAATAGCCCCAAATGGCTGCGCGCCTTTTTGGTGTTAACCGTCGTCAGTATTGGCGCAGCTTCTATGATGGTCACCGTACCATCTGGTAGTGTTTTGGCTGTGGTCGTGGCTTTGGGTGGCGCGTGGGCGCTTGGCTGGCATCTGGCGTGGCAACTTACGCGCTTCATACCCGATGACAGTGTCCGCTTGATCATGCTGTTTCGCTCGAACCGAAACGCAGGCTTGCTCCCTGTGCTATTTTTTGCCGTTGCTGCTTTACTCTGATTGCGCCTGCTGACGGGGCATCGTAAAGGTTGGCATAATCTAATACGGAACATGACGCACAATGGCTGTGAACGCCCTGATTTCTACGATTGGCGCCCTTACTTTGGGTGCTGCAGGGGCGGTCCTTGCCTCGAATGCTGTGGTCCGATTGGTGGAAGACCGCTCTGCGCTTGCGGTTGATCAAGTGTTTTTGGAAGAAAGCGTGCCTTGGGCCAGTATCGAAACAGATGGGCTCAGCGTAATCTTATCAGGCGAAGCCCCCGATGAGGCCGCACGTTTCAGAGCGCTTTCAGTTGCCAGCACAGCAGTAGATGCATCGCGACTGATTGATAACTTTGTGATTGCGCAAGTTGATCAGACCCGCGCGCCGGATTTTTCCATTGAACTACTCAAAAATGATGGTGGCCTGTCGTTGATCGGGTTGATCCCCTCCGAAGTTGACCGTGATGATTTGGTCCGTGACATTGCGCGCACCGCACGCGGCGCAGAAGTCTCAGACCTACTAGAGGTTGCCGACTATCCCGTGCCCAACGGCTGGGAAGACGCTACGCGCTTTGGCTTGGCGGCGATGCAAAACCTTGATCGCTCAAAAGTTTCAATCACCGCAGAGCGCGTCACGATCATCGCTGCAACCGACAGCCAAGAAGAAAAAGCCCGCATTGAGGAAATCCTCGAGGGGGAGTTACCCGCAGGGCTTGAACTGAACCTCAGCATAACCGCACCGCGCCCTGTTATTTCGCCTTATACCCTGCGTTTCATTATTGATGCGCAAGGCAATGCACAGTTTGACGCCTGCGCTGCAGGAACCGAACAAGTACGCGGACAATTGGTTGGTGCAGCACGTAGTGCAGGGCTAATTGGTGACGTAGATTGCGTGCTGGGCCTTGGCATGCCGAGCCCACGTTGGGGCCGCGCAGGTGCATCAGCAATCGCAGCCGTGTCCGAGATGGGCGGCGGCGGCATTACGATCTCCGATACAGACGTCACGATCGAAAGCCCCGCCGGTTTTGATGAAGAAAAATTCAACTCAATTGCATCTGATCTAGAGAACGAGCTGCCCGAAGTGTTCTCGCTTCAAGCCATCTATGTGCCGGACCCCACCGCGAACGACGCCACTGAGCAGCTGGAATTTCTGGCCACGCTGTCGCCTGAAGGCCAAGTGCAACTGCGCGGAGCGGTTAGCAGCGAGTTCCTGAAATCATCTGTGGAAAGCCTCGCGCTTGCAAAGTTTGGTGCCGACCGCGTTTACAACGCAATCAAGGTTGAAGCAGGTCTGCCAGATGGCTGGCCCTTGCGCGTTCTTACTGCAGTTGAAGCTCTGTCGGAAGTGAACAACGGCGCCGTGATTGTTCAGGGGGACGTTATCCAAGTACGCGGCAACACTGGTAATACGCGCAGCCGGTCCATCATCAGCCGCATTCTGGCCGATAAGCTTGATGGCGAAGGCACTTTCAAGATCGACGTGGACTACAAGGAAGAACTAGACCCGATCGCGTCTCTCCCGACCCCCGAAGAATGCGTCGCGCAAATTGATGCGATCCTTGCGCAAACAAAAATTACGTTCGAGCCCGGTTCCAGCACAGTTGATGACGCGGGCCGTACCACGATTGATCGAATTGCCGATGTGCTAAAGGCCTGTGTGAATGTTTCGATTGAAATTGCAGGGCACACCGATAGCCAAGGTAGTGAAGAGCTGAATGCGCGCATCTCGCAAAGCCGCGCTGATGCTGTGCGCACCTCTCTTGTGACCCGCCGCCTTCCGCCGGAAAGATTGACAGCGGTTGGCTATGGCGAAGCAACACCGATTGCTGATAATGGAACCGAAGAAGGCCGTGAAGCAAACCGCCGCATTGAATTCACCCTTTCAGCAAAGACCACCGATGAGGCCGAAGCGACTGAAGCTGAGCCCGCAACCGACGAAACAGGACAAGAGTAATGAACAGAACTGAGTTTATCGTGGCAATTGCAGCCATCCTGTTTGTTGCGTTCATTCTGGGATGGTTCGCCCATTGGTTGATCAGCCGTTTCACCCGCGTGTCACAATCTGACGTAGGCGAGCTGGATAAGCTTGCGCAGTCTTTGCATGAAGCCGAAGAAACCCGCGACCAAGCGATTGCATATTTGCAGAAGCGCGAAGCCGAAATGAGCAACCAGATGGCCCAAACAGAAGCTGAGCTGCGGGCAGCGATGGATGGTTTGCGCGATGCACGGCATGAAGCTGAAGAATTACGCGCCTATATCGAGCGCGCCAACAAAGCAAAGTAGTGCCCTACCAGCGTTTCAGCGACTCTTCGTCTTTAACGGTACTTTCTACCCAGTTCTCACCAGCGGCCGTTGTTTCTTTTTTCCAAAACGGCGCGCGCGATTTCAGGTAATCCATCAAGAACGTAGCAGCTTCAAAGGCTGCATCCCTATGACGACTGGCCGTGGCCACCATCATGATCTGCTCATCAGGCTGCAGCGATCCAAAGCGGTGGATCACGAGGACATTGCTTAACTGCCAACGCGCCTCGGCCTCAACTGCAATTTCGCGCAAGGCTTTTTCGGTCATAGCCGGATAATGCTCAATCAGCATTTGCTCTAGTCCGCCCGCCACGTCGCGGACAAGCCCCGTGAATGTGACAACAGCGCCTGCGCCATTCGGATCAAAGCCATTCAGCTCAGCACCCGCATCAAAACGTTCTTGCTGCACACGAACGTCCATCGTCCTTAGCCACCTGTCATGGGGGGGAAGAAGGCAACCTCGCGCACATCTTTCAAGGACGCGTCAAAATCAGACAACTCTTGATCAACCGCAACACGCAGAGCACTGATATCTGCAAATGCCGCCTCATAACGGGCTTCACGTGCGCGCAACTCATCGACCAGCTCGGCTACTGTTGCAGCATCCGTCGTGATCTGTTCCTGAGGCAGGCCAATACGTTCACGAACCCATGCGAAATAAACAACATTCATTGAGGATCTCTCAGAAATGGTAACGATTTACGGAAATAGTCCCAGCCTGTGATCAACGTCAACAATGCCGCAACCCAAAGAAGGACCAAACCTACGGACCAGCTCAGGTGCCAGCCCATCTCTTTCCATCGAAGACCAACAACGTCTTCAATGTCGCCCGCCAAAATACCATCAACCATCTCAGACGTCATGCCCACAGTCTGTTCAATGAAGTAATGTTCAAAGGCACCCTTAGAAAACAGAACCGCAATAGCCAGCATCTGCGCGGTCGTTTTCCATTTCGCAAGCTTGGTAACCGCCAGGGTTTTGGCGTCATCGCCCAAGAACTCACGCAAGCCACTTACGAACACTTCACGAAATATGATGACGCTTGCAGGTAAGAGCAGCCACGGGTCCATCCCAGAAAAGCCAACAATAATCAGCAGCGCTATCACCACCATCGCTTTGTCCGCAATCGGGTCAAGCATCGCACCAAAGCGGCTCGTTTGGTTCCACAAGCGCGCAAGGTAGCCATCAAAAAAATCTGTCAGCGCCGCGAGGCCAAACAGAACCAGCGCAAACCAATCAGCCCAAGGCCGATTGAAATACAAAAACATTATGACGACGCCAAAGGCCGCAAAAAGGCGCAAGACGGTCAGGATATTTGGCAAAGTCCACTTCATATCCTTGATCTAGCCCAGGATTCTCTGCGCCGCCACAGGTTCTTTTGCGACATATCGAACAATTCCCGCCTGAATTATTACAAAGCACCCCACCGCGCTGAAACATATCGCGGCGGTGTAACATTCCTTGTGAGCGCCGTTTTCATAGGAATTACGCCCACAAGGCTTGCGCACACAAGAGCTGATCACGGCGGCATGATGTTCGTTTCCACAAATATCACCTGCGCATGACAGGCCTATCATGCCCCAAAACAAACCCCATATACAGCTCATCCGAGACATGCATTAACGCCTCATTCATCACTCACAGGGCAATATAGCCCAAACAAACGAACGCCTTAGAAAGGGTGCCGAAAGAAATTATTCTGAAGCTCGCAACTGTATTCACAGCCATTGCAATCGCCGCTTCCGCAACTGCAGCATCTGCTGACCAACTCGCCAAATCTGCAGGCGTTAGCGCCGGTGTTTAGGCCGATACAACATTGGTTAACATCATTAACGCCCGCCAAGGCCAAGACGTGGCACAGCTGAACTTCTTCTTGGGCCAGACCCTCGACAGCGTCCGTGTCTCAAGCCGCGGCACATCAGTTGATTTTGCATCGCTGATCGAAAACGCTGAGCAAGACAACGACACAGCCCGAGTGGCGTCACTGAAATCCCTTGCGAACTTCTAAGTCCCGCGCAGCCTCTGGGATACCTCCCTGTCCCCAAGAAGGGCGTCTCGCGAAAGCGGGGCGCTCCTTATTGGTGGGGGGATGACGCTAACGCTCGTTAAAGTGGTCATAGATTGTTTGCGCCATGGCCTCGGATATTCCGTCGACCGATTTCAAATCCGCAAGCGCGGCACGGCCAACCGCCTTGGCCGAGCCAAAATGCATCAGCAGTGCCTTTTTACGCCGCGCACCAACGCCCGGCACATCATCCAAAGGTGTCCCGCCGATCGCTTTTGACCGCTTTGCCCTGTGGGTACCGATGGCGAAACGGTGTGCCTCGTCACGCATACGTTGAACAAAATAAAGTACAGGATCGTTATGGCGCAGCGCCATTACCTGTTTACCCGTACGGTGGAATTCTTCTTTGCCCGCGTCCCGATCAAGACCCTTGGCGACACCGATCATCGGGATATCACCAACACCCATTTCTTCCATAATTTCGCGTACAGCGCTGACTTGTCCCGCCCCACCGTCGATTAGAAGAAGGTCAGGCCAATCGCCTTTACTTTTGTCAGGATCCTCTTTGAGCAACCGCTTAAAGCGGCGGCGAAGAACCTCTTTCATCATTCCAAAGTCATCGCCGGGGGTCAGATCATCACCGCGTATGTTAAACTTGCGATAACTGTTCTTCATGAACCCTTCAGGGCCCGCAACGATCATGCCACCCACCGCATGTGCGCCTTGAATGTGAGAGTTGTCGTAGACCTCAATGCGTTGCGGCTGCTTGGGCAACTCGAATGCCTCAGCCAGCCCTTTCAACAACTTCAGTTGGCTCGCGCTTTCCGCCATTTTCCGCGCAAGGCTTTCGCGGGCATTGCGTGCAGCCCCCGCCAAAAGTTCCATTTTCTCACCGCGTTGCGGAACAATGATCTCGACACGGCGTTCTGCCTTTTGGCTAAGGGCCTCAACCACAAGGTCTTCACTCTCTACAGCATGCGACAGGATCACCTGCTTCGGCGGTTGTTTATCGGCGTAAAATTGTCCGACGAAAGCCTCCATCACTTCCGTGTGAGAAACATCTGCAGCAAGACGCGGATAGTAGTCGCGATTGCCCCAGTTCTGATTGGCCCTAATGAAGAACACTTGGACGCAAGCCTGTCCGCCTTCCATGTGCAGCGCAATCACATCTGCCTCTGACACGCCGCGCGGATTAATCCCTTGGGAGGTCTGTACTTGCGTCATGGCCCGCAACCGATCGCGTAGTGCCGCGGCGCTTTCAAACTCCATAGCCTCTGCCGCGTCTGCCATATCTTTGGCCAGCTTTTCTTGTAGCCCTGTCGTTTTCCCCGACAAGAAACGCTCTGCGTCTTTGACACTAGCGGCGTAATCCTGCCCTGAGATTTTGCCAACGCATGGCGCACTGCATCGCTTGATCTGGTAGTTCAAACACGGCCGTGTCCGCCCCTCAAACTGACTGTCAGAACAATCACGCAGCAAGAACACACGCTGTAACTGGTTCAACGTTCTGTTGACCGCGCCAGCACTCGCAAATGGCCCATAATATGCGCCCTTAGTCTTCTTAGCGCCGCGATGTTTGCGAATTTGCGGAAACTCATGATCTTTGCTCACCAGAATATTTGGAAAGCTTTTGTCATCACGTAGCAGCACATTGTACTTAGGCTTAAGCTGTTTAATCAGATTTTGCTCGAGAAGCAGGGCCTCTGTTTCAGTCTGGGTGGTCAGAAACATCATCGAGCGTGTCTCAGAAATCATACGCGCGGTACGTCCAGAATGCCCTGAGGGGCGCGCGTAATTGCTCACACGATTTTTGAGATGACGGGCCTTACCCACATAAAGCACCCGATTTTGCTCATCAAGCATCCGGTACACACCTGGCGAGCCATCAAGCATGCGCAGATAATCATGGATCAGTTCATGTCCAATAAGGGGGGCTGCGTCGGTCATAAGTCAGGGTCTGCGATTCTGTATATGGCTGCAACTGTGAATGGCGGCGTGCAAGAGAGAATAGATCCACGGATACTGTGGATAAGTCGGTGAGTAAGATATCAGATCATGCGATTTCGCCAATGTTTTTAGACATTTCCTTGATTTGCACAAAAATTAAGCACGAATGTAACTTACTGAAATAGCTCAGTATTTAATTTAAAAATTGCAAATTATTGTTTTTATTAAAGTTTTTGTAACGGTTTGGTAAAGTCGGCTATGATCGGTGCACAACTTAAAAGAGAGCTTGATCACTCGATCCCTTGGACATCCGGTGTTTGCCAGCCCAAGTGCTGTGCACCATCCACGCAGATAAGCTGTCCAGACACGGCTGGCGCATCCAAAAAGTAACCAAGTGCGGCGGTTATGTCGGAAGTGTTAGCGCCACGCCCAAGCACCGTATTTTTACGCTGACCCGCAAAATGCGCATCAGACTGCCTCGCGCCCTGAAGGGTCGGACCTGGCCCAATTGCGTTCACGCGCACATCCGGTGCAAGGCCCTGTGCAGACGTTTGGGTGAGCGCCCAAAGTCCCATCTTCGCAATCGTATAACTTGAGAATTCTGGCGTCAGTTTACGAACACGCTGATCAATCATGTTCACAATCAGACTTTGAGCGATCGGCTCACCGTTACTGTCCAACTGGCCCTTGGGCGCATGAGCGGCAACTGCTTGGCTTAAAACATAGGGCGCGCGCAAATTACTCTTGATATGGCGATCCCAACTGCTACGAGTCGCGGTTTGCAATGTGTCGTATTCAAAAATAGACGCGTTGTTAACCAAACACGTAATTGGCCCGCCCAGTACAGACATCGCATTTGGAACAAGCGCTTGGGTATCGTTTTCGCTTAACAAATCAGCCTGCAGAGCAACCGCCTTACCCCCCATGCCTTCGATTATGCCAACCACGTCACCTGCGTCTTGTGCAGACGAGGCGTAGTGCACAGCAACGCTATATCCGCGCTCTGCAAGATAGATTGCCATCGCGCGGCCCAGCCGTTTGCCCGCGCCCGTGACCAATGCGTTCTTCATAAAATCCATCCTTCCAGTGGGCGGTTAAACCAGCAACGTCACCAGATAAGAGACATAAAGCGCCGTCAGGATCGCGCCAGTGCCACGCATCATATTCCATTTGCAAAATACAAATGGGACCAAGACGAGCGACGCCGCCGCCATCACCCACAGATCAAACGTCAACACACCTTGATCGACCTCGATGAGGCCTATGAAGCTTGCAATGCCAATGATCGCCAGCAAGTTAAACATGTTAGAGCCGATGACGTTGCCAATCGCCACATCCGCTTGCTTGCGATACGCGGCAGCAACTGTAGTGGCCAGCTCAGGCAGTGAGGTTCCTATAGCGATCAAGGTCAAGCCAATCACCGTTTCTGACACGCCGAAGCTGCGCGCGATAATAACCGAGTTCTCGACCAAAAGGCTTGCACCCAAAGGGAGCCCTATCAAACCGAAAAGCAAAAAGGCGCTGATCTTCCACCACGCCATGTCGGGATCTGCGCCCTCAGGCTCGTCCTCATCGATAACCTGTCCCGCAGCACGCGCACGCTTTGCATCAAAAAATTGATCTGCCAATATGGCAAAAAGAGCTGCCAGAAAGACCAAACCGTGCACCCATGTGATGGGGCCAAAGAATGCGCCAGCTATGAAAAGCGCAGTCGCTAAGATCATGTAGACAAAGCTTTTCCGCGTGTCACAGCCCGCCGTATGCAGCCCCGCCAACAAAGCAGGCACGCCCAAGACAAGCAACACATTGGCGGTGTTTGAGCCAACCACGTTACCCATCGCGATACCGGGCGCCCCATCGACAATCGCCTCAACCGCAATCAGCAATTCAGGGGCGGACGTACCAAAAGCAACAATCGTCAAGCTTACGATCAATGCAGGAATCCCAAGGCGCAGCGCAAAGTTGACCGCGCCTTTTACCAGCGCATCCCCCGCAATCAGCAGCAAGACCAAACCAGCAGCCGTGAGTAAAAGTGCCGTGGTCATTTACGTTTTACTCCGCATGCACATGGGCCTTTGCCAATTCTGAACCGGCCGCAGCTTGGGCACTTGGCATTCGCTAATGCTTGCTGACCGGGGTAACGCAGTTTGCCGAACATCGCCAAAACCACCATCGCGATCAGAAACAGAGAGACGATTTTCATCAGCATGGCGCGCGCCCTATAGGCCAAAGCGCGCAAATTGTGCCCGCTCTTCAATCTGATGAACTAAACCGCCAACTGTAGACGCGCCAACCCGTGACAAAAGCGATTTACGCTGGCCATAAACGCGGAACTTCACTTTTTTGCCAAAGCGCTCTTTCAGGGTTGGAACCAGATGCCCGACACCATCCGCAAGACCTACGTCAACTGCACTTTGGCCGACCCAAATCTCACCAGTGAACAAATCACGCTCAACCAATTTATTCGCACGGCGGCTTCTAATTTGCTGTTTGAACGTCTCGTGAAGCTGCTCAAGAATAACGTTAAGGCGGGCTACGTCTTCGGGGTTTTCAGGCTTAAACGGATCGTTCATCGATTTTGAGGTGCCGGCAGTGTAGACACGGCGCTCAATGCCGTAACGCGCGATCAACTCACTCATACCGAAGCCCGCACTGATTACTCCGATTGAGCCTACCACCGATGTGGCATCAACAAAAATCTCGTCCGCAGCGGAGGCAAGCCAATACCCACCGGAAGCTGCAACATCTTCAACAAACGCAAAAACGGGGATCTCTTTTTCATCCGCAAGCTGGCGAATACGCGCCGCAATCAATGATGATTGCGCAGGGCTACCACCAGGTGAATTAATCACAAGCGCAACCGCTTTTGGCTTTCCCTTGGCGAATGCTTTTTCGATCATGGCTGCCGCGCCTGCATCATTCAGGCCGCGACCACTACTTGCGATCATGCCGTTCAACCGAACAACAGAGATAACAGGCGAGGATTTTCTGAATGGGATAAAGCGCTTCATGAGCGTGATGTAGAGTGCGCAAGCACCTGCTACAAGTGCCCGCCCTCAAATCAAACTGTTCGGTTTAGGAACGCAAACGATATCCCGTTTTGAAAATCCACCACACGATGCCAAGGCAAATCGCTGTAAATGCACAAATCGCAAAAAGACTAACACCAATACTAACGTCAGAGGTCCCAAAGAAAGACCAGCGAAAGCCCGAAACCAGATACACCACGGGGTTGAATAGCGTGATCGTCTGCCAGACGGGCGGTAGCATTGTGATCGAGTAAAAGGTCCCTCCAAGAAAGCCCAGAGGCGTCAAAACTAAAAGCGGGATCAGTTGTAGTTGCTCAAAATTGCTAGCCCAAATCCCAATAATAAAGCCAAGCAGACTAAACGAAAGGCAGGTCAAAATCAGAAATGCGAACATCGCCAGCGGATGCGCAATTTGTAGGTCAACAAACAGATATGACGTCGCCAAAATGATCACGCCGATAATGAGTGACTTCACCGTGGCCGCACCAACGTAGCCGATAACGATCTCGAAGAAATTGATTGGCGCAGAAAGAAGCTCATAAATCGTACCGACAAATTTTGGTAAATATATACCAAAGCTGGCGTTACTGGCAGATTGGGTCATCACCGTCAACATGATCAAGCCCGGCACGATGAACGCGCCGTAACTGACACCGTCAACATCTGTAATGCGGCTTCCGATTGCTGTGCCAAATACTACAAAGTACAGGGCGGTAGAAATGACAGGGGCCAGCAAAGACTGCGCAGCCGTGCGAAAAAAACGCGCCATCTCAAAAAAGAAAATCGCTTTGATGCCGTAAATATTCATGCCGCGTCTCCTGCGTTTGCCGTGCGTGCATCTTGGTCTGCGACAAGCCCAACAAAGATTTCCTCAAGACTGGATTGTTTCGTCTGGATATCGCGCAGCATAAACCCTGCGGCCTGCAAATCACCAAGCAATGTGGTAATGCCTGTCCGCTCTGCGTTGATGTCATAGGTGTAGATCAGCGTGGCAAGATCATCCGTCACACCCAGGTCGTAATGACCAAGCGCCTCCGGAAGCTTGTCTGATGCGAGAGGTTCAGTCAGATCAATCTGCATCTGCTTCTGACCCAATTGCTGCATCAACTCAGCCTTGTCTTGCACCAACAAGATTTGCCCACCGTTGATAACACCGATGCGGTCAGCAACCTCCTCGGCTTCTTCAATGTAATGGGTCGTCAAAATAATCGTCACACCGCTTGCCTTCAGGTCCTGCACCACCGCCCACATATCTTTGCGCAGCTCCACATCAACACCGGCGGTCGGCTCATCAAGAAACAAAACACGCGGCTCATGGGCCAGTGCTTTTGCAATCAGCACACGGCGCTTCATGCCACCTGACAGTTCACCAATTTTAGCGTTTCGTTTATCCCACAAGCTTAGTTGACGAAGGATTTTTTCGATGTGCGCCTCGTCCGCGGGCTTACCAAAAAGACCACGGGAGAACCGCACAGTCGCAATCACTTTTTCAAAATGCTCCAGATTAAGCTCTTGTGGCACAAGCCCGATCATCGCCCGCGTTTTGCGGTACTCCGCGTTGATATCGAAGCCACCAACAGAAACGGTCCCAGAGGTGGGGTTTGTAATGCCACAAATCGACGAAATAAGCGTCGTCTTTCCTGCACCATTTGGGCCCAAAAGCGCAATAATCTCGCCTTCATTAATCGTAAGGTTCACGCCCTTAAGCGCCTCAAAGCCGCTTTTGTAGCGTTTCACCAATCCATTTACTTCAATAATCGCGCCCATTTTGGCCCCCATACGTTTGCGCGCACCTTACCCGAACCACAGTTGGGTGTAAGTCGCATATTTGCACATAGCCGTTGCACCCGAATTGCCCTTGCCTACGCGTAGCACAGCACTCGCATTTACAGCGATATGATAAATCCGTCTTCCAACCACGCTTCAGACGACGTGCTTGCTGCTTTGGCGTGCAAACCGCACAACGCGGTTCTTGCCGTAATCAGCGAAACAACCGGCCCGTCTTATCGCAACGTTGGCGCGATGATGGCGTTTTGGGCGGATGGGGCCCGCATTGGTGCGCTAAGTTCGGGCTGTATTGAAGATGATCTCGCCTTGCATGCGGCAGAGGTTTTGGCGAAGGGCACACCCAAGGCGGTAAGATGTGGCATTGGCTCACCGTTTATGGACATGGCGTTGCCCTGCGGGGGCGGGGTTGAAATTGTGCTGTTTTCGCAGCCCTCAGCCAGGGCGATTGAACGCGCCATGGCCTTGCGCACTGCCAGACAGGCTTTTCACCTCACCTTTGATCGTGTTTCTGGCAAAGTTCGCGCTTTGACTGACATACCAGAGCGATCGACAGACATGTTGCACGTGCATATCGCGCCTGAAGTCATGGTCCACATCATTGGTACGGGCCCCGAAACCATCGCACTAGCGAACCTGTGTCATGCCCTGCACTACCATGTCGCGATAGCCTCGCCCGAACTTGAACGTATCAAACCACACCTAAGCCCACTCATCGACGCCACACACATGACGCACGCGGAGCCGCCCCGCCATTGGAAAGTGGATGCACGCAAGGCAGTGGTGCTCTTGTTTCATGAACACAGTTGGGAGCCCCCGATCCTTGCGCACACACTGGATAGTGACGCGTTCTACATCGGTGCGCTTGGCAGTTTGCAGACCCACCAAAACAGGCTGAAGTACCTATCTGCACTTGGTGTCAGCGATGAGGCCACCGCACGACTACGGCCCCCCATCGGGCTTATTCCTTCTGTCCGCGACTCGCGCAGCTTGGCCATCTCTGTGTTGTCCGACATTATCTCCATTGCCTAAAGCGGCCAAGTTCGCTCAACTCTTGTAAAGACCAGCAAGAGCTGAGGTAGCATAAGATGAGCGTACGGCCCCTTGATATTGATCCACGTCACTGCCTGATTGATGGCAGATGGCAGGCCTGCGAGAGCGGCCAAACGCTTGAGCTGAAGAACCCTTCCGATGGCACCTTGCTGTGTGAAATTGCCAGAGGTAGCGCTGAAGATATCGACGCAGCTGTAGATGCAGCAACCCGCGCCCTTGATGGGCCATGGAGCCGCCTCACCGCTTTTGAGCGCGGGCGTATACTCGCAAAGATCGGACGGCTTGTTCTTGAGAATACGGATGAGTTGGCACGCCTTGAGGCCCTTGATGTGGGCAAACCTCTCACGCAAGCCAAGGCAGACGTAACAGCGCTTGCCCGCTATATGGAGTTCTACGGCGGCGCGGCGGATAAAGTGCATGGCACGACAATCCCGTATCTTGATGGGTACACGGTTTACACTCTTCGCGAGCCACACGGAGTGACAGGGCACATCATTCCATGGAACTACCCGATGCAAATCATTGGCAGGTCCGTTGGGGCTGCGCTGGCAATGGCTAATGCGGCCGTTTTGAAACCCGCAGAGGAAGCGTGCCTTACAGCACTTGCTTTTGGCGAATTGGCGCGACGTGCCGGCCTACCGGACGGCGTGCTGAACATCGTGCCCGGCTTAGGTGCAGAGGCAGGCGCCGCGCTCAGCGCTCACAAATCCGTCCACCACATCAGCTTCACCGGTTCAGTTAACATCGGCAAATTGATCCAAAACTCCGCCGCAGAAAACGTGGTGCCCGTAACGCTTGAGTTGGGCGGAAAGTCACCACAGTTGGTTTTTGCAGATGCAAATATCGAGGCGGCCCTACCATTTTTGGTCAACGCCGGTATCCAAAACGCAGGCCAAACATGCTCGGCATCATCGCGCATATTGGTACAGCGCAGCCGCTATGACGAAGTGCTGGACGCAATGTCTAAACGCTATATCGCATTGACAGCAGGTCCCGCACTCGAGGATCATGATGTTGGGCCGCTGGTATCATCAAGACAGAAAGAGATCGTCGAGAGCTTTATTGCCAAAGGTCATGATCTGGAATGTGCCGCCCGTGGCAAGATCATCGACAGCGCACCGGACGGTGGGGCCTATGTGGCACCTGCTTTGTTCTCCAATGTCCCGTCAGATCACAGCTTGGCCCAAGATGAAATCTTTGGGCCCGTCCAAGTTCTCATCCCATTTGATGATGAAGACGAAGCCATCGCAATTGCCAACGGGACAGATTTCGGGCTGGTCGCATCAGTTTGGTCTGAGAACGGCGCCCGCCAGATGCGCTTGGCAAAAAGGCTCCGAGCCGGACAGGTGTTTTTGAATAACTACGGCGCAGGCGGCGGCGTTGAATTGCCCTTCGGCGGCACGGGGCTTTCGGGACACGGGCGCGAAAAGGGCTTTGAGGCGCTTTATGGTTTTTCAACGTTGAAAACAGTCGCGGCCCGTCACGGCTAAACTTTCGCACGAACAGGATCTATTCTCATGAGACTTGCAGGAAAAACGGCAATAGTAACGGGCGGCGCATCAGGTTTTGGCGCAGGGATTGTGCGCAAATTTGTAGCAGAGGGCGCGCGCGTCATGATCGCGGATTTAAACACAGACTTGGCACGGGAAACCGCAGAACAAATAGGTGGTAACGTGGAGGTCATCCACTGCAACGTGGCCAATTACGCGAGCGTTCAGGCAATGGTGGAGGCGGCTCAAGCGGTCTTTGGCCGGATCGATATTTTGATCAACAACGCGGGCACCACACACCTACCTGCCCCGATGGAAGATGTCAGCGAGGAAGACTTCGACAAAGTCTTTGCTGTAAATTGTAAGTCCGTCTACCTGACTGCGAAATACGTCGTCCCCTTGATGAAGGCCCAAGGATCAGGCGCAATCTTGAACGTGGCTTCAACCGCAGGCGTTTCACCCCGCCCCCGCCTGAATTGGTACAACGCTTCAAAGGGGTGGATGAACAACGCCACAAAAGGAATGGCCGTCGAACTGGCCCCAAGCGGCGTGCGTGTAAATGCAATCAACCCTGTGGCCGGCGAAACCCCACTGCTGAAAACTTTCATGGGCGAAGACACCCCCGAGGTCCGCGCCAAGTTTCTGTCCACCATTCCATTGGGACGTTTTTCAAGCCCCGAAGATATGGGAAACGCAGCATGCTACTTATGCTCGGACGAGGCGAGTATGGTGACAGGCGTATGCATGGAGGTAGACGGCGGCCGGTGTATTTAGGCACACGTATCGCCACTAATTGATTACGCCGATTATCAAACTAACCAATGCTAATGGCTGTTCCTCACATTGTGTCGCAACTGACACTCAATAAACTGTTCCTGTAGCCACTACATCTGTTCCCGTGGATATTGCGCCAAAGGCTTGCACTTAGCCCCGACAACCATAACCCAAGCATCCCATATGACCATCACCCAAGTACACTACCTCACGTGTTCATTTATATCTTCTTTCGGTCGAATATAACCAAATTTGCCCATGCAGAAATTGCCAACTGAGCAGGCCATTTGTCATGGTCCGATCTCTGGATTAAAAGCGAGCGACAGAGATCTGCATTCCTGCAGTGCCACATTATTCCGACACAGTGCATATTCGCCGCACCTGGTCTGGACCTCCCACCCGTGTACGTCACCTAACGCTTCACATCAAAAATGTATTTTTTAGCCTACGCTCTATTGAGAACAACTAAGATAAGTCGATGCCTGTTCCAATAGGTCAAATTCGCAACCCAGAGCCTCAAAAATATGAGACTAGGGTATGTTGCCTGCCTCAATATCACGCAACAAAATACGAAGAGGCGTTATGTTCGCCAACGTGCGGTTCAATGTCATAATTGGCTGTTCAGCAACAAACACAATATCATTGGGCCGCAACTCCACTTCATTTGCAACGAGCAAGCTTAAAGGGCTCTGCGCGTCAAGCTGGTGGGCTTCAACAGGCTTTCGACCACGAAGCAAATAGACCGCTGAACGCTGCGCCGACGTGCTTGCTAGAGGGCCAGCTGGCGCGAATAGAATATCGGCAAGCGTTTGTCTAACCTCTGGTTGGATGGGCATAATCTGTGGAGCGACCCCTCCGAGAAGAAAAACTTTACCCGGCAAATACTTTAATGTTTGCACAAAAAAGTGATCATCGCCTTGAATGAGCACCTTGGGGGCATTTTCAGCAAGTAAGTCCGCTAATCGGAAAGAGTAGGTTTTACCACCACGCTGAACTTTTATAAGAGTGAGTGCACTTTCGTTAAAAGCAACACCCGATGTCGCAATTACCTCACGCAGTGTTGTGCCCTTATCAGTAATAGGTATCACTGAGCTGGCACGACCCGAGGCGCCGTCAGTTGTGAGATAAGCACGCTGCGAGTTGAAACGCTGAATTTCCATCTGAAAATTAGGAGCACTTCCATTTCGAATGAGAATGCTGCGAACTTCGTCCCTCAGCTCCGAAATCTCACGGCCAACGGCCTCAATTCGCCCGACACCGATTAGGAAAATGCTGCCGTCTGTACCAACCCGACCAGTGGTCGAAATAATATTCGATGAGCTTGACGGAAGTGAAACGCCGGCTGGCAGGCCGTTATCCCCAACGTCAACTCCGGCAGACAGCCTAGCAATTGAGGGACTAGCGTCAGTGTACTGAATGAGTGCGACCTCGTCACCAACGCCCAGCTTGTATGGCTGGTTACCAACTATTGGTGGGAAAGAGGTCTTGCGGAGCGATCTTTCGGAAACGGCATTGGCGGACGAGCCGCTCCCGGGCATAGAAACGATTCTGTCGTAGCTACCTGAATTGAGGTTTTTTGCTGCTGCAAAATCAAGGGCCCGGACATTAATTTCAAACTCCTCCTGGCCCTCAGCGTCTGGAGAAACGCCACGCAAAGCAACGGGTTCAACGATGGCCGAACATCCGAAGAGTGATAAGACGGCGGCTATTAAAATAGCCTTTCTAGTCATGAGATTACGCATGAAAGGCAACTCCCAACGTGCCTCGTTGCAGCATGCGCTGCACCGACTTAATTAATGTTTTCCCGGGCTTAAGTTGCACCCCAAAGAAAGGATCAACAATTGAATTCGACGCGAGGATGACTTCAACGGCATCCGTATTTGCTGCAAAAATCACAATGTCATGTTTCTCTACTAGCGCATCAACGATTTTAGTGACCGATGTAGAGTACAGCAAGTCAAGGTTAGTCACGCCCGCCGGGTAGACATATTCCGTACCCCCGGTTGGGTTCCCCACTTTAACCATGGCGTCTTCAATGTCAGGTGTAAGCTCGCGTTCAACCTCAGAAAGCTCGCGTGACAAGTCAATGAAACCAACATCACGCCCTAGGCTTACGGCCGTAGCTGCAACTATTTTTCCCAGCGCACCGGCGTTGTTCGCAAAGCTCAGATCGCAGATAAAAACAGGGCGGTTTTCGTCGCTACTATCCAATTGGAGAACTGCGTGACGGGCCCAATCAGATTTGATTTTTCCTAAAGATTTATGAATATCCGCCAGCGATTTCCCCCTGAAGCGGCGAACACCTATTGTTTTAAGACTACTAGAAACACCCACAGCCTCAAGCAAGGAGGAGAGCGCAAAATACACGCCGCGGCGCATACCGAGTACCAACGCCACGGCTGAACCCACGAAAACCCCAAGTACCAGGCCAAGAGCTAGGATTAATGTCCTTTTAGGCGCACTTGGGCTAACAGGAACGTCGGCTACTTCAAGAATTCTCGAATTATCAGGCTTAAAACCAGCCACAAGCGACTGGCTCTTAACCTGCTCGATCAAAACGGTGTAGGCCGCCTCAGCAATTTTTAGATCGCGGGTTAACTGAGCGAGCCGCTCCGCGCTCGAGGCGTATTTGGAGGCATCCTGCTCCAATTTCAGAATGTCTCTCTCAAGCGCTGACAGCCTATCACGGATGCTATTCTCAACCTGAGACACGACCCCAACGCTGGGCCACGTCCACGCACTTGCAACTTCACTCACCCCCATAATTCTTCGGAAGCTAGGCTGATCTAACTGCGGAAACTCCTGCCTTAGGCGATCGTAATCACCCTCACCTGGCACGCCTTTAGACAGGATCTCTTTGAGCGCAAGGGCGGCCGCAAGCTGTTCGGCACTGCGCTCACGCTGAGTTCTCATATCATCAAGCATCACCGTCCCAACCGCAAAACTCTCTACGGCTTGAGTGCTATTTTCAAGGCTGTACTGCTGCAGCGCACGCTGCGCTGCTTCCAAATCTTCAGATGCGTCAGCTAGTGTGCGCGAGAGATACTCCAGCTTTTCATCAGTTTCGTCGCTACTTTCCAATGCCTTGAGGGCAATAATTTTACTAACGATGTGATTTGCGATTTCAGCAGCCCTTTCGGGAACCTCATGGTCAACTGTTACCGAGATCGAGCCCGTATCACTCGCTTCTACAGCAACGAGCTCCCCGTATACATTGATCACATTCTGAAGTGCGATACGCTCGGCATCGGGTTTCTCACTTACCATACCCAGCAGCGATTTAATTATGGCCTTCCAAGCTGGGGCAGTTGCGTCGGGATCGTAACTGTTAAACATCTCATCGCTTTTAAGATCCAACTCACGCCCGATTTCCAAAATGAACTCACGTGAGGTCAGTCGCTCAACAATCATCTCAGCGTCACCACCGCCAGTGGGTGCTCCGACGAGAGCCGCTAATCCGCCGAGCTCACCGCCAATACTGCCTAAAATATTGCTCGAGCCACTACTACCAGGCAGTGCAAAAATACTCTTGGCTGAGTACACCTTATCAGCATTCAAAGCATAAAAGCCTGCGCCGACTAGGAACGCTGAAGTAACCAACGCAATCAGAAACTTGTAAGCCCAGATTGTGAGGAAAAGCTCTTTGAGATTGATTTCGTCTTCCGCGGCGTCGGTTGGTTGGTGGTTTGACATCAAGAGAACCTAATTAGTTTCGATTTGGACTACCGGCGATCAGACCATCATGCAATACAGTTAACAGGCTATGGCTGTACAAAACCCAATATTTTCGACACTGAACGAGACCTAGACGTTTAAAACGTTCGGCTGGGAGCCGATACAAAGCCGGCTCGGGCACACACCTACGCCCACCCCCCGTATCCCAGTTAATAAATATTTAAGCGCCACGCAGATTACCGATTAATAGACCAGGGCAGTAGGTTTCGTGACACTAAAGAACTGTTGAATGAGCTGAGCGATCCTTCAAACCACTAAATCGAAGCGACGGTCGTTTTCTATCAAATGTTCAACCCAAATGCGCTCTGCTTCAAAATCGTGCGGCACCTGCGCCGATGTTCGGCTGCCCGTCATTGAGAGCGAGGCAAAGAAGTCAAAACCGAAGAGCTCAATTCGCTCCGCGGGTAAGCGCTTAAGTAGGTCAATGAGCAGTACCCCAGTCGAGGGCCGAGCCCCCAATTCAAGTGATAGAGTATGAAAATCTTTCAGCGGAAATAAGTAGAACCCTTCCGCCGCGGCCGTTCCCCAATCTAACCTGCGTCTTTTGTGGCTCATCCACAAAACGCGTTTTGGGGTTACGCGGCGCTTCAACTCACGAGAATTACGAATGGCGAGTGCATGCCAATCTGTCCGGCACCCGTGAGATTCTGGATTAGACGTTGGAGCCGAATTAATGCGAATAACAATATCCGCCTCATCTATTCGCTTGCCGTGTTTTGCCTGAAGCAAACTACGGGCATTACCTACGAGCGCAATTGATTTACCACTCACGTCGCTCGCAAGAGCGGACAATGCCGCCGAGTGCTCTGCCAGGGCAGCTTCGCTCGACATCCAACGGTCTATATAAAATTTGAGCTGTCTCACGTCTGGAGCAACCTTTGGTATACCTTAACTAAATCTCTAGCCTCAACATCCAGTGACATGCGTTCTAATGCCGAACGACGAGCTTCAATTGACATACGGTTGCGGCGATCATCATTGTCCATCAGGTCAATAAGCTTCGCCTCCAAGTCAGTAATGTCACCCTGCTCGAACAACTCACCATTTATTCCCTCCTCGATTAGCTCGTCAAAGGCGCCAACACCGCGTGTCGCAATTGTCGGGGTGCCACTGGCTAATGCCTCAGCAACAGTGAGGCCAAAACCCTCCAAATGAGAGGGCGCAACATATATCGAAAGCTCACGGTAAGCATCGGCCATCTGGTTTAAAGGCCTTTCCTCAACGAAGTGAATGCGGTCACGAAGGCCAGATTTTTCAACTTTATTTATCATCTCTTCATAATATGCTCGGTCGCGAGAGAGTACGCGCCCCATCACAACCCCAGACCAATCGCTGCGGTCTGCAAGAACACGGCATAGCGCATCCACGAATAGGTCAGTGCCTTTCATCTGCCTAATTCGTCCGAAGCACCCAATAACCTTTGGCATGGTAGCCACATCACCACCGATCGACGGGGTAAAGAGGTCTACATTTACCCCGTGAGGCACAATAACGCAGCCCTTGGGCATGACTGCTGCGTTTATAAGGTTGGTTGCCACAACTTCATCACAAAGTCCTATTAACCAAGTTGTCCAACGAGACCGCTTGCGAGGTGATGCGGATGTAAAAACGATCTTGAGCTTAGATATTCGGAGCCACTTAAGAAGCAGCCCTACAAGGAGCTCATTATTCCGGCGTGCGTGCCAGACACGCGTCTTTCTCGGCAGTAATAAGACGCGCAAGACAGACAAATGAGGGAGGCTCGAGGGCAGTCCAGGCCCAGTTGCCACAATCGGGATCATGCGCGATTGACGATCGACCAATCCCACCACGGTCGCAGTAACACCCGACAGGCGTTTCTTAAAGTTTGGGGCAATTACATCGACGTCAGGGGCCACTCCAGGGCTACCTCTTCTTAAGAACTGTCATTCAGCTTAGCTTAGCTCAACTTAAGCAATAATTTTCATCTATCGCACCACAACCGGTCCATCAAACAAATACCATAATTCCGTAAATCTTACGTACTGGCCCGCAAAGCAATCAGCTCTCAGCTCTCAGCTCTCAGCTCTCAGCTCTCAGCTCTCAGCTCTCAGCTCTCAGCTCTCAGCTCTCAGCTAAGAGCGTTAACCAAATAAATCGCCAAACCCAGACAAAACGACATATGCCCCAGGGCGCAGGAAAAGTACTAAAGAAATTGCCCCAAAGAGATAAACTGCAAATTGAACAGGCCGCGACAACAGTCGGTCCGCAACACGACATCTGCTTTATTTTACGACCCTTGCGGCCAAACAATAGTCAGCTAAAGTCACTCAACAGCAAAGCCACTAACATACTTTTCTCGCAAACTTGCGTAAATGCACCACAAAAAACACGCTAGAGTAAAATTTTACACCATACACAACTAGATGGCAGACGATGTAAGCCCGATGCGAATACAATAAATTAATAAACTAGAACGCCAGCAACCAAACAAAGTCGTTGAATTAAACCGTTGGGCACATTGTAAATAATAAATGTCACATTGAAACTAATGAGGGTTTACTTGCCGGGTATCAGACATTAGCTGAGCGCTTAATATTTGCATGCCAGAAAGCCAGACAATGACCACAAAGCTTCGTTCCAAAAGAATTTTTTCGCAATTGGCTTGGACTTTAAGCGCGCTTTTGGTGTCCATGACAACGGCTAAGGCGGATGGTGCAACATTGCAGCTATCACTCGGAACACGTGATATTCTTCATAATCGCCAAGTTGCCGGGACCAACGGCAAGGCCTTGATGCGCGGAAGCTACACCCAGTCTTTTGGCAAAGTGGATTTGGGCATAAGCCTTGCGGCGGAAGATGCAGCTCAGACATTTAACGCTGACGGATCATACGTTAATCTAAACTTTGGGGACTGGGTGCTGGGCGCGGGAACTGTCGACAGGCACTGGTCATATTCCCCGCACACATCCCTAATTCTATCAACTAACGCACGACCGATGCGTTCGGCCTACCTTAAAAAGACAACCAACACTTCCACATCCCCACTGCTTTCGTGGGTCGGCCCCTGGGGCGGTGAGTTTTTTGTGGGCCAAACTAGCGGTGGACCTGGCAGTGGCGGCGTGAACTTTATGGGCGCACGGCTAGAACTGGAGCCCGTGGCCGGCCTAAAGGCGGAGTTCATCCAGACAGCTCAATTTACTGGAGGTATTGCCTCCGTCGGAACCGCTCTGGCGGGCAACACGAATGAGGGTGCAGGCGCTGAAATCAACAAAATGGCCGGCTTTGGTTTATCCTACTCATTGAACTCAAACCGGGTCTACCTGCAAGCCATTGGAGAGGACGAGGCCGGCGGCCTGCCGTCCTGCTGGATGCACCTCATCGGCCTTGAGCGTAAAATGGATGCGGCCGGCATCCCGACAACGCTTAACATTGAGGTAGTGGACACTCGGATTGACCGAACGACTAATGGATATTGCGGGCCGAATACGGCCTACAATAACGGCACGCACCCCTACACGAATGACGGCTCTGTCATGGGCGCGGCGATTGATAGCGAAGGCAAATCCATCCAGCTCAGCGTAGGGCATAACTTCGGGGCGTATGATTTTGAGTGGGGAATTGGCCAGTACACAGTGAATGACAAGAGCTCGCCCTCGCACCGGCTGGCGAGCCGGCGGGAAGAAGGGCGGATCTATCATATGGGACTGGCCCGGCAAATTGGGTCGCTTAAGCTTTCTGGAACCATGTCGTACCAGGGCCTCGACTTAGACAAGGCCAGTATTAGCAGCGGGCTAGCATTAAACATGACCGCGGAGCGGCGATTTTGACGGAGCGATCCCATTAATGTGTGTCGGCCCCCTCATTCGCGTAGAGTTACCGATGTGTTGATTAAAAAAAACGTCTCGCAACAGCAGCACACATATTGACAAGTAATTGCACCACTTGTTCCCCACACTTGATGTAAGTTGAGGATATGCCCGCCCTAACGCACCAGGGCGGTATGCCGACAAGCACATCAAGAGCGCAAACGACCAAATGTGACGCAACACTGCGACGCTGCGCCATCTGGAAAAGTACAGTGCAGCACTGCATCAAGTCTCACCACACGCGCCAAGCGGAACTCTTGATAGCAACAAAAACTGACCCTAGAATACTGATTTCTGACGGTCTCTCAAAGTATCGGCGGGAAGAGCAAAGCACGGCTTAGGCCTCTTCTCTTTATTATGTGGCAGACATCAAAGTGGAGGTAGTTTGGCAGGGTGGTTATGCAGCGGGTCGCATATCATTATAAACTAATCCGCTTAGGGTATCAGCCACAAAAATCCTACACATCAGGCATAGGTGGCGCTGCAAGCGGCCGGACTGCATTCTAAACACTTAAATATTTGTTATAATGACTATATTTTAAATGATTTATTATCGAACATAAAATTGAACTTAAGTTTAAATATTAAAGTTTCAAAAAAATACTTTTACATAAATTCAATTTCGATTTATGTAAACGGCACTAACGTAGTACAAGTGCATCTACGAAGCACGTAACAATTTTATTTCTTAAATTAACCAACATGAAAGACAGTAAATTGGACCTAGAAAAACTTTCCCTAAAAGAATTAAAAGACCTGCAGGAGCAAGTCGCAGTTGCAATCTTTGATTTTGAAAAGCGCAAGAAATCAGAAGCATTGGCTGAGTTAAAGGCCCTGGCGCAATCCAAAGGATTTTCGCTGGACGAGCTCCTGGACGACACCAAAGGCAAAAAGACGAGAGCGCCCGTAGCGCCCAAATACGCAGACCCAAGCAACCCCGCAAACACTTGGACCGGCCGCGGCCGCAAACCGAAGTGGATGGTCGAAGCCATCGCGAGTGGCCGCTCCCCTGAGGACTTTGCAATTTAGCAGCCGTCACTAAAACTGTGACCGCGACTTACCCAGCGCCGAAGCTTTCATTCAAGCCAGGCCAACAGTCGCGGTCACACACCTACGACCCCAACTAGCCCCACCCAGCGCGGCCAGGGGTTTATCACAGGTATATCCAGGCCTTATGCTTGATATTGGCAGGCGCCACACGCAAGACCAATTGGTTGCGGGCCCGGAGCATATTAAGTAAGTTCCCGCGAGACAGCAACTCCTAAGCACTGGTCGCATTTTATGACATTACGCAAAGCCGTTTTCCCTGTGGCGGGGTTTGGAACTCGCTTCCTTCCAGCCACAAAGGCAATGCCAAAGGAATTGCTGCCCATCGTCGACAAACCTCTCATCCAGTATGCGGCAGAGGAGGCGATTGCCGCCGGGATTGATACACTCATATTTGTCACCGGGCGGAACAAGCGCGCA